>NZ_JABURH010000103.1:4199-16377 GCF_014762765.1 Alcanivorax sp. | reverse complement strand
TTCACCTGCTCCGCCCTGGCGATGGCCGTGTCCAGCAGCTCAGCGGCGCTCACCTCTCCCCTGGCCACCAGCTCCGCCAGCCCCATGGCATCAAATTGACGATATTCCTCAAACTTCATGCGTGTGCTCTCCCGAAAGCGTTCGATTTTTTTGCGACGGCCGCAAGGCGACAAGTCACTTACTGTGGCATAGTCTGCCCTGCCAAGTGGGCCAAAGCTTGTGTGTTTACGTTGTAGGGGCAAAGCATGAAAGCGATCGGTTTCAACCAACCCAGAACCATTGATGATGTGCACGCGCTGGAGGATATCCAGCTGGATCTGCCATCTCCCGGCCCTCGGGACCTGCTGGTGTCGGTGCAGGCGGTGTCAGTGAATCCCATTGATACCAAACTGCGCCAGCGCCCGGTGGACCAGGGCGGCTATCGGGTACTGGGGTTTGATGCCGCAGGCGTGGTGGAAGCAGTAGGCGCCGAGGTAACGAACTTTCAAAGTGGTGACCGGGTCTGGTACGCCGGCGCCCTGCAGCGTCAGGGCAGCAATGCCCAGTACCAATGCGTGGACGAGCGGCTGGTGGCGAAGAAGCCGGATAGCCTGGGCATGCAGGAAGCCGCCGCCCTGCCCCTTACCGCCCTGACCGCCTGGGAAGCCCTGGAAGACCAGCTCGGCTTTCAGCCTGGCCAGTGTGAAGGGAAAAGCCTGCTGGTAATCGGCGGCGCCGGTGGCGTGGGCTCCATCGCTATCCAGCTGGCCGCCCACCATTTCGGGCTGACCGTGATTGCCACCGCCGGGCGCGAGACCTCCGCCAACTGGTGCCAGGCCATGGGCGCCCATCAGGTGGTGGACTACCGCAAGGAACTGCTGCCGCAACTGGAACTGCTCGGCCACCCCCAGGTGGACGGCATCCTGGTTACCCAGAGTCTGGACGAATACTGGCACAGCGCCTGCCAGGCGGTGGCCCCGTTCGGCGGCATCTGCGCCATCGTCGATGCCCGTGCCCCGCTGGACCTGAACCCCCTGAAACCGAAAAGCGCCCGCTTCTGCTGGGAGTTCATGTTCACCCGCGCCATGTTCGCCGCCACCATGCAACGCCAGGGCGACATCCTCGACCAGCTGCGAACCCTGGTAGACAGCGGCACCATCCAGACCACCCTCAGTGAAGGCCTGGGTCCGATCAATGCCGACAACCTGAAGACCGCTCACCGCAAACTGGAGAGTGGACAGACGATAGGCAAGTTGGTGTTGGCGGGATGGGAGTGAAAGGCGATTAATAGTTAATAATGAATAATTAATAGCTGCGCGACGCCGCGCATACTGTATGAAAACGTAAGAGGCCACGCCCAAACCCAGGGCGCGGCCTCTTACCTTGCAAAACCCGATCAAACAGACCGCGAAATTATTAACTATTCATTATCAACTATTAACTACCGATTTCTCCCCCATCATCCCGGGTAATCACCACTGTCGCTGATCGAGGTCGGGTAACGCCGTCGCTGGCGGGGAAGCTCAGGGTCGGGTGCTGGATATTGATCCACAGGGTGGTGCCGTCCGGGGTGCCGGTGATGCCGGTGACTTCGCAGCCTTTCGGACCCACCAGGAAGCGCTTCACTTCACCGCTGTAGGGATTGGCGCAGAGTAGCTGGTTGGTGCCCATGGCGCGGTGGTCGGGGCTGTCTTCATCGTAATCGGTTTCGATCCACAAGCGGCCCTCGGGGTCGAACCAGAGGCCGTCCGGGGAAGAGAATATATCGCCCTGGATGGTGCCGATCTGGTTGGCGGGCACGTCTGCCGTCTGTGGATACCCTGCCAGCAGAAACAGTTCCCACTGGAAGGTGGTGGCGGTCGGGTCATCGCCCTGTTCCCGCCAGCGCAGAATATGGCCGTGCTGATTGTCCCAGCGCGGGTTGGCGCTGTTGATGGGCTGATCGTCGCGGCGGCCACGCTGGTCGTTGTTGGTCAGGGTAACGTAAACCTCCCGGTTATCCGGCTTCACCGCCACCCATTCAGGACGGTCCATGGTGGTGGCGCCGAGCAGGTCGGCGGCGCGGCGGGCCTCGATCAACACCTGGGCCTGGTCATTAAACCCGTTGGCTTCGGTGAGCGGCCCTTCCCCGAAAACCAGCGGCTTCCATTGCCCTTTGCCCCGGTCTCCGAACACTCCCACATAGAGGGTGCCGTCATCGAGCAGGTGACGATTGGCCTTCCGGTCATCCGGCTGATAGCGGCCGGCGGGCACAAACTTGTAGAGGTATTCACCCCGGGTGTCGTCACCGAAGTAAAATGCCATGCGCCCGTCCGGCCCCACGGAGGGGGTGGCACATTCACGGACCAACCGGCCCATAGCGGTGCGTTTTATCGGCGTGCTGTCCGGGTCGAAGGGGTCGATTTCCACCACCCAGCCGAAACGATTGGGTTCATTCACATGGCCGCCATGGGGCTGCTCCGGGTAGGGGGTGGCATCAAAACGCGGGTCCACGGATTCCCAGGCAAAGTATTTGCTGTTGTCGCCCTGGCTGAGCCGATAACGCTGGTGGGCCACCCGTTGCCGGTAGTCGTCCCGGTCCCGGTTGACGAAATAGTTGGGCCAGTTTTCCTCGCAGGTGAGGTAGGTGCCCCAGGGGGTAAAGCCCATGGCGCAGTTGGCGATGGTGCCGAGCACGGTAGTGCCTGCGGGATCGCTGACCGTCTTCAGGGCGTCGGTACCAGCGGCAGGGCCGCGCAGGGTCATGGCCGTCATGCCGGTAATACGGCGGTTGTAGCGAGAGTCCATCACCCGCTGCCACTGGCCATCCTCGCCCTTGCGCACTTCGATCACGCTGACACCATGAGCGGCCTGTTCCTTTTTGACCTCTGCCTCTGGGCGCTGCCGCCGACCGTTAGCATCCCGGGTAAAGGTCGGTCCCTGCGGGTGAAGAAAAGTAAGCGCCACCTTTTCATGGTTAATCACCAGCAGGCCATGCTCATTGGGGGCATGGTCAAAAGGAAAGAAATGCATGCCGTCGTGGTTGTCGCCGGCCTGCTGCAACTGGTCTCGCCAGTCGTTGGAGGCATCACTGCGCCAGGCCGGTGCCCCCATCCGGATCGGATCACCCCAGGCAAACAATACCCGGGCGGTGTAGCCCTGCGGTACGGCGACCCGGTCAAACGTCATGTCCGTCTGCACCGGCAACGGGGTAAACCCGATGGCCGGCATGGCCGGTTTTGACGAGGACGACGACACGCCGCCATCGCAACCAGCCAGCGGCGCGGCAAGGAAACCGGTCACCGCCGCGCCCAGGCCGCCTTTCAGGATCGCACGACGAGGCAGGGACGGCCCCTGTTCCGGGCGCACCACCGGCTGGTCATCCTGTGCTTCCAGAGCATCGATGCGGTCCTGTTCACTCATGGCTATTCCCGTTTTCAGACAATTGCAGGGCGTGATCAATGACCGTCCAGGGCACCAGCTTGAAGTTCTGCGGAGCCTGGGGCAGACGGTTGCGGCCATCCTGCACCACCAGCAGACCGGCAGTGTAGGGGGCACCCAGATTCGCTGAGGTGACTTCCAGGCCATCGGTTTCCGACACGCCGTCAATGCCCTGCGCCACATTCATGCCGATACGGAAACGGCCACGCCAGCGGTAAGGCGGCTCGGCATCCACCAGCACATAGCTGTTGTTGCCCTGGCTGGAGATCACCAGGTAATGCTGATCCCCCTGGCGGTACAGGGCCAACCCTTCGATATCCGCATGCAGCCGCTCGCTGATCGCTACCACCTGCTCCGCTTGCGCCGGTTGATCCGCCGCGGCCGGGAATACCCAGACCGCGCTGTCTTCCTCGCCCACGAACAAACGGCCGCTGTTATCGTCTGCCACACAGCCCTCCGGCTGGCTGTCGACTTGCAGCTTGCGCACCAGAGCCCCCTGCAGGGCGTCGCCCTCGGCGCGCAGCAACCATTGCTCAATCGCACCGCTCTTGCCGTTGGGGAAGGCATACAGGCCCTCGTCATCCTGATACAGACAGAGGCCGTAGATTTCTTCCAGGCCGGTGGCGATCTGGCCGGCGTCTTCCAGCTCACCGGTGTCCGGGTCGATCAGAAACACATGCAGGCTGTTGTGATCCCGGTTGGTGGCCACGGCGATATCATAGCGTTGACCGGCCACTTCCTGATCGTAGCGGACGTCCACATTGTTGAGCCTGCCCACGGCCAGGAACTGGGTTTCCGTGCCATTCAAATCATAGACATGCAGGCCCGCTTTCTTGTCGGTGCCGAGAATGCGGCTGGCTGACGGGGTCTTGCGGTTGAGCCAGATCGCCGGATCGTCAGCGGCATCGCCGAACAGGGCGACGGTATCGGTCTGGGCACTGGGCTCCACCAGTGGCATCACATCCGCGATCACCTCATCCTGCGCCCAGGGCAGTGTCAGGCGGCGCACGCCATGGTCGCCATCGTCCACCACAAAGAGATTCAGGGTGGCGCCATCATGGGACGCGACAAGACGTTCCGGCTCGTCCAGATCCGGCACGCTGTAGCGGTGATGCCGGTCATCGGCAAACCGGTAGAGATGCAGATCCCCCGCCTCCTTGTCGAGCAGGGCCACACCACCGGGAATCACCGCCAGGCCGCTGGCGCTTTCCCGGATAGCTCCACGGGGTGCCAGCAGATCCAGCAGTTGCCGCTCCGGGTCCTGTTCCGGATCGGCCTGGTAGCGCCACAGACCTACGGTTTCCTCGCTGACATAGAGCGCCGCGCGGGCATCGTCCACGGTGCAGAACTCGGCATCCGGCGGCATCACCAGGTGGCGCAGCTTGCGTGGCTGGCGGGCATCATCCAGCAGCCACTGATCCGCCCCACCCCGCTCATCCAGCAGAAATACGGACAGCAAGGACTGGCTGTCGCGATACAGGCACAGCCCGTTGATCTGATAAGCCGGCGCCGGCAGGCGCTGCAGTTCGGTGAGGGCGCCATCCTGCAACGCCAACAGGACCGCTTCATTACTGCTGCGATCCACGCTAACCAGACGCACGCTGCCGTCATCCTGGCGGCGACCGTCGAGCGTTTCGAAGTTGCCTTTTTGCAGTATCTGATCATTGAGCAGCAGGTCGCCGTCAAGGCTGACGGCAATGCGGGCGACCTCCTCCACCCCATCTCCGTCTACCCACAGGGCGTGCGGTTGTGGCATGACCGGCGACTGCCATTCGCCCGCGGACGGAGCCTGCGAAGGCGTCGTCTGCTCTGTTCCACAACCCGCCAATATCGCAGCGGCTACAACGATCAGCGCAAGCCTTTTTCCCATGGTCATTCCCTTTTCCAATCTTCTTCAGACAAAAAAAGCAGCGAAGCAGGCGTCGCCGCCCACCCCGCTTGCCTGATTAAAAGTGTTTCAGCGCCAGACCCAGTTTGTAGGTGGGGCCGTACTCTTCGTATTGCGCGTTGAACCGTTTCTTGCCGGTGTAGGCATAGAAGGGTTCGTCGGTAATATTGATCGCCTCAAAGGTGAGCTGCAGTTCGTCGGTGAGGAAGTAATGCCCGGTGAAATCCAGCTGCACATGGTCATCGGTGTAGATGTCGTAACGCTTGTCCAGCGGATCGCTGACTTCCTGCAGGTAGTTGCCGGTGTAGTTGGCCGCAAGGCGCAGGCTCAGGGCGCGATTTTCGTAACCGAGCACCAGGTTACCGGTCACGTCGGACTGGCTGGGCAGGGCGATGTCACGGCGGCGAACCGCACCGGCATCCTCATCCCAGGATTCGATCTGCGCCTCGGAATCCACCAGCGTCACATTGGCGCCCAGCAACATGCCGTTGAATGGAGCCGGCAATTCACTCAACTGTTTCGAGTAGGCCAGTTCCAGACCGTGCAATGTAGCACCCTCGCCATTTTCCCAGGTTTCCGCTTCGGAAAATTCCGCAAATTCATTCCCCCGGTCGGTGAGGTAGGCGAAATTGTCGATGTCCTTGTAGAACAGGAAGGCGGAGACCACACCGGCCCGCCCCATGTAATGCTCGATGCCCAGATCAAAATTGCTGGATTCCAGTGACTTCAATTCCGGGTTGCCGAAATAGGCCTCATCGCCATCCACCTCGAAGGACGGCAACAGCTGCTCGAACACCGGTCGCACCACCGAGCGGGTCACGGCGGCGCGGGCGATGGTGTTATTGGCCAGTTGATAGCGCAGGTGCAGAGCCGGCAGCCAATGGTCCTCGTCATTGTCAAACCGTTCCACGGTGATTTCCTCGTCAGTGGAACCAAACCCCCGGGCCCGGAAGTCCGTTCCCTCATAGCGCAGGCCACCAAGAATACGCAGGTCACGCAGATCCACCGTGCCCATCAGGTAGGCGGCCTGCTTGTCTTCACTGATGCGATAATCCTCAATGGCGGAATCCACGACCTGGAATTCACCGTCGCCCAGCAGGCTGCTCACCGAACTATTGATCCCCGGCCCGAAGGGGCCCAGCGCATAGTCCACATTCTCGCGGTAATCGGTCAGCGAGGCATCCGGCTCATGGGTCCAGATATTCACATCCCCTTCCTTGTCCCGCTGGCTCAGCTTGGCGCCGAACTTGATGGAGGCAGGCTGATCGTTCCAGTACAACTGGCGGGTAAAATCCAGCTTCAGGTCGGTCTGGGTGTCTTCGGTATCACTGTTCGCTTCTTCGATCTCTGCCAGGCTGTAGTTGCCGGCATCAGCAAAACCGTCCGGTGCCAGCAGCAGCGGTTTGCGGGTATTGCTGAAACCGCCATTGGCCAGGTCATCATCGGTTTCGAAAGTGGCATTGATTTCCTGCGGGGTTTTCTCGCTGGCAGTGCTGTAACCTGCCTGGAAATCCATGATCCAGTCATCACCCCAGAAATGCTGCCCGCCAAATACAAAGGAGGAAATTTCCTGGGTTTCTTCCCGGTCCTTCAGCTCCTTGGCCACCGCCACGTCGCCACGCTGGCCGGCCACCATGGCCTCATCGAACTCGAAGATATTGGCCTGGCGAATTTCGTTATCGGTAAAGCGGCTGTACAGGGTACGCAGGTACAGGCTGGTATTGTCGCTGAGCAGATAATCGAAGTTCAGTGCCATCCCCAAACGCTCACGGGTAATGGCATAATCCCGCTGTTCAAACTCCTCCAGGGCATTACCGCTGTCGAAGTCCCAGGCGCCACCAGTTTCCACGTTGTCGGAACCGAAATCCCGCTTGCCCCAGCTGATGCCCCCGGCAATCCCCAGGTTCCGGTCGCCATCACCGATGGAAAACTGATTGCTGGCGGCCATGGACAACTCCGGGCTGGTCTCGTCCACGTTGTCGTTATAGCTCCCTTTGCCACTGAGCGATAAGTAATAACCATCGCGATCAAAGGCGGACAGGGTTTTCACTTCGATGGTGCCGCCCAGGGAATTGGCGTCCATGTCCGGCGTGAGGCTCTTGACCACGGTCAGGGACTCGATCAGGTCCGCGGGTACCACATCCAGTGCCACTGCGCGCTTGTCCGCTTCCGGGGCCGGTGTCTGAATGCCGTTGATGGTGGCGGCATTGAAATCCGGTGCCAGCCCGCGTACCCGCACAAAACGCCCTTCGCCCTGATCCCGCTCGATGGAAACCCCGGGCAGACGCTGCAGGGATTCGGACACATTGGCATCCGGCAGCTGGCCAATGGCATCGGCATTGACCGTGGTTTCGATATTGTCGGCGGCCTTCTGGCTGGCCAGCGCCTTGTCGATACTGGCGGCCTGGCCGATAACCCGCACCGTCTCCAGCTCATTGGCGGACGACGCATCGTCTGCCCACGCCGGTGTCAACGACAGTGCCACGGCACTGGCCAGTACGGTTCGGTAAAAACCGCCGAGTACAAGATGGTGATAGAACATGACGTCCCCCGGGCAACGCCCTTGTGAATTGGCAATGCCGGGCACGGTAGGCAGCCGCCATGTCACTTCTGTGACAGGGCGGCGAGGCAGAATAAAGAATCAATCACTTAGAGAAGCCCACCGACAAGCCGTGAGCTTTTTGCACCCCTGCCCGACAGGAATCGCCAACGGATTGGATCCCTGAAAGCGTTGTCATCAAGGTTTTTTCGTTACTGAAAGGAAAAAATCCGTTTTTCCCGTGAGCCGATTCGACCCCCACAACGTCTCAGCTTTTTTGGGGCACGTTTCATTTTCCTGACATGAAAACCACGTACCTGTGCAACAAGTCTCCCGTACAGGAATTTTTCGTGAAACAGACTCTCACCCTACACCGCTGGCCACTGGCCGCTCTCCTGCTGCTGGCCAATGGCGTTTTGCTGGCCAACCTGGTGGCCGGTGATCCGAAATCCTGGTCCGCCATTACCTGGCTGGATATTGCCGGCGAAGGCGGCGCCGCTTTTCTGTCGCTACTGTGGATCGGGCTGATCCTCAACAGCCGCCCCACCGGCCGTGTCACCCGCCTGCTGGTGGCCGGCCTGACCGCCATCTTTCTTGCCTACTGGCAGGATGTACTGGATGAAGTCATCGCCCTTCCGGTCACCGTAGCCTGGGATCACTGGCTGGAATCCGGTGCCATGCCGCTGGGCATGATCCTGCTGACACTGGGCATCTACCACTGGCACCGGGAGCAGCAGGCGATCTCCGCCCAGTTGCGCAAGCGTGAACGAATCTTTCGCGAACACCGGCGCTTCGATGCCCTGACCAGCCTCAATGGCGCCCCCTACCTACGCGAGCAACTCACCATGGAACTGCGCCACCGGGAACAACCGGTAGCACTGATCATGCTCGACCTGCATTGCTTCGATCACAGCCGTCGACTGCTGGGCAGTGCCGACAGCGACCGGTTGTTGCAGGAACTGGCTGAATTGTTATTGCTCAACCTGCGCCATAGTGACCTGCTGTGCCGTTATGCCGGCGATCGCTTTGCGGTGGTACTGCCGCGCACCAGCCACGCTCTGGCCCGGGCACTGGCGGACGAGTTGCAAAAGGCTGCGACCAGCTTTGCCTTCAAGACCCGGCGCGGTGAAACACATTATGTGCACGTCATGCATGGCCTGGCCGTCTCTTTCGAAGACAGCGCCGACACCCTGATTGCCCGCGCCAACCGCAATCTGCTGCAAGCCCGACCGGACCAGCCCCGAGTAGCCTGATGAGCGGCTATCTGACAGATCAGGCCTTCATCCCTGCGCACCATCAGCCGGCGGTATTGATCGACCTGATCCATGATCAGGGCATCGAACTGAACCGGCTGTTGCGCCACACCGGTCTGTTTCAGGAACAGATCCTCAGCGGCGAGGCCCGGCTCAGCCCGCACGATTGGCTGCAACTGATCCACAATGCACGGCGGTTGTTTCCGGATCCGGAGCTGAGCTTTCGTTATGGCCAGCGTTTGTTCCCCGGGCATTACGGTGCCATCAGCGCCCTGCTCGGCAATGCCGGCAACCTGCACGAGGCCCTGCAGGTATTTACCGGTTTCAGCAAGCTGGTGTTTCCCTTGCTCGGCGCCCATCTAACCATCACCGACCGGCACCTGTGTCTGCAGTGGCTGGATAGTTGTGGGAACGGCAGTGAACACCGCTTTGTGATTGAGGCCGCCATGGCCGGACTGGCGTCAGTAACGCGTTGGCTCAGCGGCGAGCGACTGCCCTGGGCCTTTCAGTTCCGCCATGCCCGGCCCTCCTATCCGGAGCAGTACCAGGTACATCTGGGCGATACCCTGTATTTTGATGGTCACCTTGATGCCATGATCCTGCCGCGCCGCTACCTGGAAACTTCCTGGCCCGGTGCCTCAGCCATCGCCTGGCAGGCGGCAAAACAGCAGTGCAAGCCGTATCTGGATCCGCAGGCCGGGGGTGACAGCTTCCGGATTTATCTGTATCGCCAGTTGCAGCAGCAACTGGCCAGCCCGCCGTCCTTACGAGAAATGGCCAGCCCGTTGCAGTGCAGCCCGGCCACCCTCAAGCGACGCCTGAACAGTCAGGGTTGCCACTACCAACAACTACTGGACGACGCGCGCCTGCATCAGGCCATTCACTGGTTACAGTTCCACGGCTACAGCACTGAGCAGGTGGCCAGACAATTGAACTTCACCGACAGCACCAACTTCCGTCGCTCCTTCAAACGCTGGTCGGGGCTCACTCCGGCGGCCTGCCAGCGAGCTCTGGCAGCTACCATGCACAGCGTGTTCCCGGTCTGAATCAGCCCTGACTTGAAAGGCAGGCTCGGAGTTTTGACAATAGGACAGTTGTGCGGTCATCGACTTTTCATGACCAAGGGCCATGCTATAACTCCAATGGGCAGCCATGCAGTCGCCTGGATAGACCGGCAAACTGGCAAGGAGGACCCGATGGCTGGCTTGCAACGTCCACAATCGATCCACCAATCAGCGGCCCCCCATGTGTACCGTGGCCTGACCGGCCGGGTGCGGGATGTGCTGGAAGCCGCCGATGTGCGTATCAATGGTTCCCGCCCCTGGGACATGCAGATTCATCACCCCCGCACCCTGACCCGCATCGCCCTGCAGCGCTCGCTGGGTCTGGGAGAGTCCTACATGGATGGCTGGTGGGATTGCGATGCCCTGGATGAATTCTTCCATCGCCTGCTGACCCATGGTGCCAACAGGGTCAGTCATTCGCCGTTACAGAACGGTCTGCAATGGCTGGGGCACTGGCTATTCAACCGGCAAAACCTGCATCGTTCCACCAAAGTGGCCCGCCAGCATTACGATCTGGGCAACGACCTGTTCGAGGCCATGCTCGATCCCTCCATGAGTTACAGCTGTGGTTACTGGCGCGACGCCGAGACCCTGGCACAGGCCCAGGAAGCCAAGCTGGAGCTGATCTGCCGCAAACTCAACCTGAAACCGGGCATGACCTTGTTGGATATCGGCTGCGGCTGGGGCGGGCTGCTGGAGTATGCCTGCCGGCACTATAAGATCTCCGGCGTCGGTGTGACCCTGTCACAGGAGCAGGCCAGTCTGGCCCGGGAACGCTGCGCGTCCCTGCCCGTGGATATCCGTTTGGAGGATTACCGTCAGCTGGAAGGTCGCTTCGACCGGGTGGTATCCGTGGGGATGTTCGAGCATGTGGGTCGCCGCAATTACGCCACCTTCATGGAAACCTGCGCCGGCCTGCTGCATCGCAGGGGGCTAATGCTGCTGCACACCATCGGCACCAATACCAGCACCAGCCGCCACGATCCCTGGATCGACAAATACATCTTCCCCAATGGCGAGCTGCCCTCCTGCGCACAGATTGCCCGCCACGCAGAGGACTGGTTTGTCTGCGAGGATCTGCATAATTTCGGGCCGGACTATGCCCGCACCCTGCGCGCCTGGGATCGTAATTTCGTCGCACACTGGTCGCAGTTAGCTGATCGTTACGATCAGCGTTTCCACCGCATGTGGCGCTATTATCTAAATGCCTGCGCAGGAGCCTTTCAGGCCCGGGACATTCAGCTCTGGCAGTGGGTGTTCAGCCACGCCGGTGGGCGTGAGGAAGTCTATACCGGCGCCCGCTAGGCAGTCAGCGCATCACTGATGGACAAGGACTGCCCGCCGGCAAAGCTTCCAGGGTGGTCAGGCAAAGGATCGGTTGGCGGGCCAGAGTCCGGTCCAGCAGCGCCGGCCAGGCCTGCGGATTGGCCATGGGGCGCGGCAGCTTATAGCTTGGCAAGGCCTGCCAGACGCCATCTTCCCGTTCGGCCAGTACAAACTGGAAGGGGTGCAGACCCGGCACCCCCAACCGAATGTCCGTGGCCAGTAACTGGTCCCGCCCTGCCTCCACGTCGATGAAACCCCGGGTAAACCAGGCCAGCTTGCGGCCCGCCGGCACCTGCATGGCCTCGGCATAGTCCTGCGGCGAACGGGGAAAGGTTTCCACTGTCAGGGCATCGCCGTTATCCAGCACGCCAGTGACAATCTCCAGCCGCCGCTGCTCGCCCAGCACCGTCACCCGCCACAGCAGGGTGGAGAAGGGCATGGGCTGCACCAGACGTGGCGCCTCACTCAAGCCCTGTTCCGCCAGCACCGGCATGACTCGCTGTGTCATCCATTGCTGGGCTACCAGACTCCAGCACAGATACAGGGAGGATACTGTCAGCCCGGCGACCAGTGCCGGCCTGGCCGGCGGTCTCAACAGCGCCCATACCACGGCGATTAACAGTGGCAGGGTATAAAGCGGATCAATAATGAAGATGCTGCTGATCGCCACCGGATCCCCCAGCGGCCAGAACAGGCGGGTCCCGTAGGT
>NZ_JABURH010000103.1:0-3277 GCF_014762765.1 Alcanivorax sp. | reverse complement strand
TCTCGGAGGCCTTGTTCACCGCCGCATTGGCGGAGTCCGTCATCTTCTTCAGATCGAAAGCCTGCACCGGGGATGCCAGCACCAGACAGAAGGACGCACCCAAAACCCCAACTCTAAACATATTCATACCTGCTCCTTGATGATTGATTGCACTTCCTTGCTCATGAGGCGACAAACCTTACCGCCTCAGGGACATCAGGACCAACAGTTTATGGCAACCCTATGACCCGTCCTGCAAACATTTCTTCAGCAAATGCAGCAGCTGTTTACGCTCCTCTCCATCCAGATTCTGCAGCAGCGAAGCAAACGCCTGCTCGCGGATTCGCTGCCCGTCGCCGGCAATACGGGTGCCCTGTTCGGTGAGATACAGGCACACCCGCCGGCCGTCTTCCGGGTCCGGTTCGCGGCGCAACAGGCCCTGCGCTTCCAGCACCTTGATCTTGCGGGTGAGCTGGGCTTTGTCCCGGCCCTGATGACGTGCCAGGCACTGGGGGCTGCTACCGGGCCGAGAGGACAGCTGCAACAGCAACGACACATCCGGTGGCCCCAATGGCACTGGCAACGCGGCCAGCGGTTCGCGCAGCAACTGGCGTAACCGGTTCAGCGTGGCGCTAAAGGCTTCACTGAGCAGGTCGGAAATATTCCCGGGCATGGCCACTCCATGTAGTTGACTTTATCAACGTTAAATTTCAATATAATTGACATTATCAACTATATATCCGGAGATTCCCACCATGAACCATCGCTACGGTACCGCCAGCACCGAACACGCCAGCCTTTATCTGAAAAAACTCTGCCGTCACTTCAGTCACAAGGTGGAGACCGAGTTCGACGATCATCAAGGCACAATCCGCTTTCCCTTCGGCACCTGCGAGCTGACCGCAGACGCCACGACCCTGCAACTGCATTGCCAGGCAGACACCGACCAGATGGCCACCCTGCGCGATGTGATCGAGCGCCACCTGGTGCGGTTTGCCACCCGCGATACCCTGACGGTGAACTGGCGGTAACGCTCTCAGTCTTCCGGCACGTTGTAATGGAAACGCGGCAGATGCCACTGATAACGAATCGCCAGCAGGCGCACCATAAAGCCCGCCATTAACGTCACCGCCGTGGCCAGCCAGGCCGGCGACTGCCAGTGCAATAACAGCAGATACAGGCAGGCAGCCCCCAGCGAGACCACCGCATAGAGTTCCTTCTGAAACACCAGTGGCACCCGATTGCAGAGCAGATCGCGAATCACCCCGCCAAAGATACCGGTAATCAGCCCGGACAGAATCGCCACCGGCGCTGCCAACCCCATGTCCAGCGCCACCTTCACGCCGATCACGGTAAACACCATCAAACCCATGGCATCCAGAATCAGGAACAGCATCCGCAAGCGGCGCATCAACGGCGCCACCCAGGTGGTGACCAGGGCCGCCACGGCGGTGAGAGCCAGATACTCCGGGTGAGCCACCCAGACCAGCGGGTAATGCCCCAGCAGCACATCACGCATGGAACCACCGCCCATGGCAGTGACGCAGGCCACCATCACCACGCCGAACAGATCCATCCGCAAGCGCCCTGCTGCCAAGGCGCCGGTCATGGCTTCGGCGGTGATGCCGATCAGATAGAGGCTTATCAACATGCTGAGACACTCCGGCTATTCAGGCCATGATGCCTGAATCCTGGCCGCGGAGAATTCGACCTTGGTGACTGACGACACCCTGGCGAGTTCCGGATAACCGCCAGCTCAGGCCGGCGGTGTCAGGCGGATAGATTGCTTGTCGATGACAATACGGCGTTCTTTATAAAGCCCACCGATGGCCTGCTTGAAGGCGTTCTTGCTGCAGCGGAAGGTGGCAAAGATATCCTCCGGGCTGCTCTTGTCTCCCAGCGGCAGTTCGCCGCCAGCCTTTTCCAGAGCGGCCAGGATCTGTTCGCTGAGCCCTTCGCTTTTCAATGCCCCGGGAGGATTCAGTGACAGGCTGAGCTTGCCATCATCGCGCAGGCGCTGCACATAGCCGGTGACCCGTTGACCGGGCCGCAGAGGAGCACGCAGCTCCTGTTTGGCAATCATGCCCCAGCAACGGTTATCCACCACCACCTTGTAGCCCAGGTCCGTGCCATGGGCAGCGACCAGAGACACTTCATCACCCTGCTGGTAGTCATCGCTGGTATCGTCGAGAAACCGGTCCAGCTGGGCGCTGGCCAGCAGACGCCCTTCGCGGTCGGTGGTGACCATTACCAGCACCCAGTCGCCTTCACGAATCGGTCCTTTCTGTTCCGCAAAGGGCAACAGCAGGTCCTTGGGCATGCCCCAGTCGAGGAAGGCCCCCACCTTGCTGGTAGAGACCACTTTCAGCGACGCCACCTGACCGTGCTGGACGCGAGGGGTACGCAGACTGGCCATGGGGCGGCCCTGGCCATCGCTGTACAGAGTGACCAGCACACTATCACCGGGACCGAGATTCTGGCCTTCGACTTCCCGGGACGGCAACAGCACCTCGCCCAGCGAACCGCCGTCCAGCAGCAACCCGTTATGGATCGGCTTGATGACTTCCAGGGAGTGGCGAGCGCCAAGTTTGGTGGATGCGGTCATGGTTCTAGCCTGTTTGGTTCAAGGGGGCAGGCTTGGCGCCTGAACGGAATAGAAACGAAGGTGGATTACGCCTGCGGCTAATCCACCCTACCGATGTTACCCCAACCGCCTGTTGGAGCCATGCTTGCATGGCGAATGGGGTTGGCGGTGGCACGAAACCGGTATTATCTGGATAAGCCTGTCGAACGCTGAGATTCCTGATCGCCCGTTGGGCGATTTCCGCGCAAGCGCGGTTCGCGCCCTGGAAGGGCGCTCCTACAGCAGCCTTGTAGAAAGCACCGGGGCCAGGGAACTTCCCATACTTTTCCCATCCAGCCGAGCGTAGCTTGTAGCTTGTAGCTTGTAGCTTGTAGCTTGTAGCTCGCGCTCAGCGCCCTACCACATCAGATCGTCGGGGATTGGAAAGTCCTTGTAGGGGTCATCCTCGTCCACGGCATTGTTACCACGCTCGTTGAGCAGCAGGACGGCATTCTCGTCGCGCTGGCGAATCTTTTCTGCCACCACGGTGGGCACAAGCTCGTAGCCGTCGCCCAGTGCCACAATGGCGATCTGGCCGCGCTCAAGCTGGGCCTGCTGTTTGGCGGTGACCCAGGCCTTCTTGATCTTCTTGTCCTGCACGAACTGGTAGGCCACATCACCGTGCTGACGGTCGAGACGGCTTTGTTCAATCATCTGCTTGATCTGGGCGGCGAT
>NZ_JABURH010000185.1 GCF_014762765.1 Alcanivorax sp. | reverse complement strand
TGGATCTTGCCGCTATCCACCAGTTTGCCGAGACCTGCCGACAGTTTGATCGTGGCGAGCAACGGCAGGAACTGACACCTCGGGCGCGCTTCCAGCAGGATTCCCATCGCTGGCAACTGGAAGAGGATCAGGATGAAGTGGTTAACCAGGCGACCCGGCGCCTGGCGAAGGTGTTACCGACCTGGCGGATCGGGTTGGGCATCTAGAGTGCCTCAAGGGGTTGTCGCGAGATATCTGAACGAGGTCATTTCAATGCGCCCCCGCACAAACAAATTTTCCTGGTGGTCCATGCGGACCATAAAGTAATCCAGTTCCCGAGCTGCCCAGAAACGTGAGCGTTTGCTTCGTTCCGGGTAATCCCGCTCTACGCTGGTGGCATCCCATTCACCGGCGGGCGTCTCCAGGTTTTCCTCTCCTAGAGAACGGTACTGATAGTGTGCCATGCCATCCGGTTCTGCCACCGGGTAGCTGAATGCCGCGTCGCCCCGGGCCATATTGCAGCGGGCCATCATGGCCACACTAAGCGCATCCAGGGCATCGTCCACTAGTGGATATATCGCGTTGCTTCCCTGGGCTTCGCGGTCTTGCCAATCAAACAGAATTTCGCCTTCCCGGCGCAGACCGAAGCCGGCACTGGCATGGCGATAGTGGTGGGGCCGGGCGGTACAGTCATGCCAGCGGAAGGTGGCCACTTCCTCGTGTTGAAACAGGCGATTTTCAATACGGAAATGGAGCTGGTAATCCTGATCTTCCTGGGTCAGGCGGATGGTTGCATTGAGACCAAGCGGGATGCCATTGACCACAACCCGGTATTCGGCCTCAGCAGGCTGGAGCGCTACCGGGAAGGGGGGGAGTTGACCGGCAGATTCAGCAAACAGTGACTGGGACGCCAAAAACATCAGGCCCGTCAGCAGCCGTAAGGGCCGAGTAATTACAGTATGATTCGCCACTTTCCCAGTGTCCGCCAGTTAAATGAGTATGGATGATAGCACGCTCCACATTGCCTTCGAGGCCTCACCATCTCTTAAGCAATCCATTGAGCGATTTATTGATGGGATGCTGGCTGCGCCCGGTCGTTGCCACCTGGAAGAACTGGATGCCCTGGTTGTGCCTTTTGTTGATGAAGTGCTGTCGGTGTTCTTCAAGGGACCGCTGGAAGCGGCCAAAGCAAAGGGGCCCTCGGCAAGGCTGATTCTGGGTGCCATGAGAGTGATTAACCGCTCGGCGGACAGTCTCATTGGCCGGTTGATGAAGAACACCACCGTAGACGAGCAGCTGGCCCTGGCGCGGTATTTCTGCAATTTGCGCCGTTATCGAGGTGACAAGCTGTATGTGGCTTACTCGTTGAGCCCGGCCATGGCCGAGAAGGCCAGTCTGGTGTTCCAGGCAAGTCTACTGGGCGATGAAGACATGGCCGGGCTGCTTGATGTGCTGCAGGCCATCAACGATGGTGCGATTACGCATTTCATGGATAACTCGGTGGCTTGTCTGACACTGGGTCGAGTAAACCGTGCATTAGTCTCCGCTGCTCGTGTTACAATTTGTAAAGCAACGGCGTCCGCCACTCACAAGGGACTGCCGGGCATGGAGGCCAGCGCCAGGAAAGCGGTGGTGCACTATTTTGATCAGATGCTGATACGGTTCGATGATGGATAGCAGGGAAAATCGCGGTGCCAACCGCCGCAAGCTGGCACGAATCAATACCCAGATGCGGGTAGATATCTTTCGCCACCGCCTGATTGGTGGGTGGCGCTTTGTGGCCCGTGCCAAGGCCATGGACTACAACCGCTACGGGGTTGGCCTGACTTCACCGGTCAGCTTGTCACGAGGGACCCGACTCAAGCTGGACCTGTACGCGCCAGGCATGATCCTGCGTCAAGTATCGGCGGAAGTGGTCAGTTGTCACCGGGCAGGGCAGGCCTATCGTATCGGGCTACGAACCTATTCCAACCTGCGTGAACTTGCTGGCGATGCCCGCCAACACCAGATTCGTTATCTGGCGGGTATGGAAGAGCAGCTTTTTCCTCACTAATGCTGTTTCCGGATACAAAAAAGCCGCCCGAGGGCGGCTTTTTTGGTATCGGCTTACTTTTAGTTGCCGGAGGAGGGCGCTGCCGCTTTCTTCTTGGCAGGAGCCCGCTTGGCAACGGCTTTTTTCTTGGTGGCTGCTTTCTTGGCAGGGGCCTTTTTGGCAGCGGCTTTCTTTGCAGGAGCCTTGCGAGTGGCAGCTTTCTTGGCAGCGGCCTTTTTCTTGGCCGGGGCTTTCTTGGCAGCTGCCTTCTTGGGCGCAACCTTACGCTCAATTTCCTTGGCGCGTTTTTCCAGATCTTTCTCGTACTGGCCGATAACCCGGGACAGGCTGTGAGCCTGCTTGGCGGTGGCCTTCAAGACACGCACCTCAGTTTCCAGAATGCGCTTGCGACCTTCAGAGGCTTCAACCTGCTTGCGGGCATCTTCTGCCGCCTTGCGGGCACGCTCAATCTGTTTCTTGACGGTGGCGGTGGCACGGTCACGGTATTCCGCCTGCAGCTTTTCAACCTTGGCGAAGTACTCCCGCTGACGCTTCATTTCCTGGTTCAGGCGATCGCGCACCTTCTCCAGTTGTTTCTCAAGTTGACTGATCTGTTTCTCGCGTTCCTTGTCGAAGCGCTCAGCCAGCTTGCGAATCTGAGCCTGAAGTTCCTCGACAGTATCTTTCACCTTGCTAGCAGCCATGGATGACTCCCTTTCCCCTTCGGATTTTTCGTAGTGGCTTTGTGCCGGAGAGCAGCAATGCCCTGATTCAATGTTCACGTGCAACGCAGTTGCTGTAGCAACTTTATGCCACATCCCAGCACTGAACAACCATTGATCAATTGAAAAGCAGGCCGAACGTTGGATGCTGGACCTCAGACAGCGGGGAAAGCGCTTGTGGAAAGCATCGCTTCCCACAGAAAGACACCAACCACAAAATGCTTGAACCTGGTATCCGTTTTGTGATGTTGCGATTCGAGGATGCGCGCAGGATACTGGGCAAAATTCACCTTCGCCCGGGACCTATCATGCCGGTTTCCTTTGATGGCAAGCTGGTTATCGCAATCAGCTCACGCGCTTTGTTCAACCTTGCAGACAGCCACAGAGTCTATCTGGAAGAGGGGCTGGAAGCGTTTCAGGATTACCAGACCCGCCATGAAGACGATGTGCTGGAGCCCGGTGATGCCTTTCCCCTGGTGCAGAAGCTGCTGGCTATTAATGAACTGAAGGAAGGCAAAGGCCGGGTGGAAGTGATTCTGCTGTCACGCAACAGTTCGGATACCGGCCTGCGGGTTTTCAACTCGATCGAGCATTACGGGCTGCCGATTACCCGCGCGGCCTTCGCCGGAGGTGAAAGCCCACACCGGTATGTGTCGGCTTTCGGTGCCCACCTGTTTCTCTCCACTGACCCTGATGATGTACAGCAGGTTCTTGAGGCCGGTTATGCCGCCGCCACCATTCTTTCCGGCGGCCAGTGTCAGCGCCCGGATGGTATTTTGCGGATCGCCTTTGATGGCGATGCGGTGCTGTTTTCCGATGAGTCGGAACAGATCTTCCAGAGCGATGGCCTGGAGGCCTTTACCGAAAACGAAAAGCGATCGGCACGTCAGCCGCTGGACGGGGGGCCATTCAAGCCGTTCCTGGCGGCCTTGCACCAACTTCAGAACAGCTTCCCGGTGGAATCCTGCCCGATCCGCACCGCCCTGGTGACCGCCCGGGGCGCCCCTGCCCATGAGCGGGTGGTACGAACCCTTCGCGACTGGAATATCCGTCTGGATGAAAGTCTGTTCCTGGGAGGGCTGGCGAAAGGGGATTTTCTGCGGGCATTCGGTGCGGACGTGTTCTTCGACGATCAGCAAGGGCACTGTGAATCAGCTGCCCACCATGTGGCGGCCGGGCATGTTCCCCATGGCGTGGCGAATCGGCGCAAAAGCGGGGAGGGCTGAAGCCTCCGTACCCTCTTCCGGTTTTTGGATTTCCGTAGGAGCCCATGCTTGCATGGCAGAACAGCTGCCATTGCAAGCAGGTTCGCCATGCAAGCATAGCTCCTGTCTCCCTCTATTATCAGGACCTTCCTTCAAAACACCGCATACTTGATACCCAGGGCCAACAGAACGGTCACCAATACCGGGTGCATGATGTGATTGGGTATCCGGTGGCCCACATGGGTGCCAATGTAGATTGCTGGCAGCGAACCCATCAACAGAGCAACCAGCAGGCCCAGATCCACATGTCCCAGGGCCAGGTGACCGAGGCCGGCGATCAGGGTGAGTGGCACCGCATGGGCCAGGTCGGTACCCACCACCCGGATCGGTGCCAGGGCAGGGTAGAGCACCAGCAGAACGGCGGTGCCGATGGCGCCGGCACCCACTGATGACAGGGTGACGAAAATGCCCAGCAGAATCCCCATCGCCACCGTCCATGCGCCGGCCCGTTGCTGGACCGCCCCCAGCATGCCGGCAGGGTGGTGGTTTACCATTGCCTGCAGACGGTGCTTGAACAGCAGCACCAGGGCGGTGACGATCAGGGTTATACCCAGCGCGGTGGTGAGCAGAGGCGCATAGTCGTCGGCATCGGAAGCCAGTAACCACAGGGCGGTAGCGGTGAGCAGGGCGGCAGGGATGCTACCGAGCGCCATGCGCTTCATAATGGTCCAGTCCACGTTGCGGCGACGGGCATGCATCACCATGCCGGAGGATTTGGTAATGGCGGCGTAAAGCAGGTCGGTACCGATGGCAACCTGGGGCGGGAACCCGAACAGCAGCAGGATCGGGGTCATCAGTGAGCCTCCGCCGACCCCGGTGAGGCCAACCGCGAAACCGACCAGCGCACCGGCGCTTATATAAAGGAGCAGCTCCGGTTGCAGTATCGGCATACAGTGGCTCCTGGCAGGAGAAAAACTTGACGGGGCCACTATAAAGACGGTTATCTATGCTTTGAACGAATAATTATTTATATTTTTATAACCAGGTTGAGCTGGTATCTCGATTTGCCATTGATGGATATCACCGACCTGGGTGCCGTGTTCCGATTGCGGAGGCAAGGATGAAACTGCAGCAACTACGCTACATTTGGGAAGTGGCCCGCCATGATCTGAATGTGTCCGCCACCGCCGCGGCTCTCTTTACCTCGCAGCCTGGTATCAGCAAACAGATTCGCATGCTGGAGGATGAGCTCGGCGTCGAAGTCTTCGCCCGTAGCGGAAAACACTTGACCCATATCACCCCGGCAGGGCAGGCGATTCTGAAGATTGCCGGGGAAATTCTCCAGCAGACCGAATCGATTCGTCGAGTCTCCCAGGAATACCGGGATGAGTCCCGCGGTGAGCTCAGCATCGCCACCACCCACACCCAGGCCCGCTACGCCTTGCCGCCGGTGATCCAGCAGTTCACCGGGCGCTTCCCGGACGTGTCCCTGCACATGCATCAGGGCACGCCCATGCAGATTTCCGAGATGGCCGCCAACGGCAGCGTGGATTTTGCAATCGCCACAGAAGCCCTGGATCTGTTCACCGATCTGGTGATGATGCCCTGTTACCGCTGGAACCGGACCGTGGTAGTCCCGGAGGGGCACCCACTGACCAAGGTCAAGCCACTGACGCTGGAGGCTCTGGCGGAGTACCCCATTGTCACCTATGTGTTCGGTTTTACCGGCCGCAGCAAGCTGGATGATGCCTTTGTCGACAAGGGCCTGGAGCCCAAGGTGGTGTTCACCGCCGCCGATGCGGATGTCATCAAGACGTATGTGCGGCTGGGCATGGGGGTGGGCATCATTGCCCACATGGCCGTGGATCCCGTGGAAGACAAGGGACTGGTAGCACTGGATGCCGGGCATCTGTTTGAATCCAGCACCACCCGTATCGGCTTCCGCAAGGGCACCTTCCTGCGTGGCTTTATGTATGATTTCCTGGAAGCGTTCGCGCCCCATCTGACTCGGGAGCGCGTGGATGCGGCCATCAAGGCTCCCAACCGGGAAGAGCGAGAGACCCTGTTTCAAGGCATCGAGCTACCCATTCGCTAATATCCCTTGTGGGAAGCGATGCCAGCATCGCTTCCCACAAAATGCCCTCTCGTACAATTGCATAAGCCCGAAATCCAGCCTCCCCGTTGCAAAGCCCCCATGGCGCGGCTACATTGTGCGCGCCTTATCAACCCAAAGGGGAAAACCGTGGAATTGCTGTGCCTGGACCTGGAAGGGGTGTTGATCCCCGAAATCTGGA
>NZ_JABURH010000076.1 GCF_014762765.1 Alcanivorax sp. | reverse complement strand
CCGCGAAGGCGGCCGCACCGTTGGCGCCGGCGTGGTGTCCAAGATCATCGAGTAAGACAGTTAGTGTGTTGATGGCCGGGGCTTTCATGTCCCGGCTGTTGCATTTGTAAAGTTACAGGCCAGTAGTTCAATTGGTAGAGCACCGGTCTCCAAAACCGGCTGTTGGGGGTTCGAGTCCCTCCTGGCCTGCCAATTTTCCCAAGGCTGCCGCTTGGGTGGTGGGGTGCATCGTAAGATGAGCGAGAAAACAGAAGCACGTTCCGGCTCTGCCGCCTTCGAGGCGGTGAAGTGGTTGCTGGTGGTCGGTCTGGTGGCCGCTGCTGTTGTCGGTAATAGCTATTTCTCCGAGCAACCCACTCTTTACCGGGTGGTCGGTGTTGTTGCTGTTGCCCTGGTCGCAGTGTTTTTTGCTCTGCAGACCGAGCAGGGCAAGGCGTTCAATCAGCTGCGCAAGGATTCCATGGTCGAGCTGCGTAAAGTGGTGTGGCCGACGCGTCAGGAAACCCTGCAGACCACGCTGATTGTTCTTGTCTTTGTTGTGATTGTGGCCCTGTTGCTGTTTGTGCTCGACTGGATCCTCGGTGGGCTCATGTCCTGGGTTATTGGCTAAGGGGTAAACATGGCAAAGCGCTGGTATGTGGTACATGCCTATTCGGGTTTCGAGAAGCACGTAAAACGCGCCCTGGAAGAGCGCGTTAAATTGCGTTCTATGGAAGAGCTTTTCGGCGAGATTCTGGTTCCTACCGAAGAAGTGGTGGAGATCAAGGGCGGCCAAAAGCGCAAATCCGAGCGTAAGTTCTTTCCCGGTTATGTGTTGGTGCAGATGGAGATGTGTGATGACTCCTGGCACCTGGTAAAAGAAACTCCGAAAGTGATGGGCTTTATTGGTGAAGATCCGAAAAATCCGGGTCGCGTTTCGCCTATTACCCAGAAAGAGGCGGATGCCATTCTCCGTCGCATGGATGATGCGGTCGAGAAGCCGAAGCCGAAGACACTGTTTGAGGCGGGTGAAGTGGTTCGTGTCAACGACGGCCCCTTTGCTGACTTCAATGGCGTAATCGAAGAAGTGAATTACGAGAAGAGCCGCCTGCAGGTGGCAGTAATGATCTTCGGTCGTTCCACGCCGGTAGAGCTGGAATTCGGTCAGGTCGAAAAAACCTGATCCTTTTCAGTGTATCAATTAGGTGCCCTGATCGCTGAAAAGCGTTCGGGGCGTTTTGACAACCTGAGGGGAGCCCGCACTCTGCGCGGCGTTTGCACCCAAGGAGTCTTACAATGGCGAAGAAAGTCCAAGCCTACATCAAGCTGCAGGTTGCAGCGGGTCAGGCTAACCCGTCCCCGCCGGTTGGTCCCGCACTGGGTCAGCACGGTGTGAATATCATGGAGTTCTGTAAGGCGTTCAACGCCCAGACTCAGCAGCTGGATGCCGGTGCGCCGGTTCCTGTTGTGATCACCGTTTATAGCGACCGTTCTTTTACCTTCACCATGAAGACGCCGCCGGCGTCTTACCTGCTGAAGAAAGCGGCCGGTATCAAGAGCGGCTCCGGCGAGCCGAATACCAAGAAAGTGGGCAAGGTAACCCGTGAGCAGCTGGAAGAGATCGCCAAGGCCAAAGAGCCTGATCTGACCGCTGCGGATCTGGAAGCTGCCGTGCGCACTATCGCGGGCTCTGCCCGTTCCATGGGTCTGGATGTGGAGGGTTAACCAATGGCTAAGTTGTCCAAGCGTACCCGTGCCATCCGGGAAAAAGTGGAAGCTGGCAAACTGTACCAGGTAGAGGAAGCAGTGGCCCTGCTGGCCGAGCTGTCCACCGTGAAGTTCAAGGAATCTCTGGACGTAGCGGTCAACCTGGGTGTTGATCCGCGTAAATCCGACCAGAACGTTCGTGGTGCTTCTGTGCTGCCCCACGGTACCGGTAAAACCGTTCGCGTAGCGGTGTTCGCCCAGGGTGCCAAGGCTGAAGAAGCCAAGGAAGCCGGTGCGGATGTGGTTGGTTTTGACGATCTGGCCGAGCAGGTTCAGGGTGGCGAAATCAACTTTGATGTGGTTATTGCTTCGCCGGACGCTATGCGTGTTGTCGGCAAGCTGGGCACTATTCTGGGCCCCCGTGGTCTGATGCCCAACCCGAAGGTCGGCACCGTAACTCCTGATGTTGCCCAGGCAGTGAAGAATGCCAAGGGTGGTCAGGTTCGTTACCGTACCGACAAGGGTGGCATTGTGCACTGCACCGTGGGTCAGGTTGGTTTTGACTCCAATGCGATCAAGGAAAATGTGGAATCTCTGCTGGCTGACCTGAAGAGAGCCAAGCCGTCTTCCGCCAAGGGTACCTATTTCAAGAAAGTTACCCTGTCTACCACCATGGGGCCTGGTCTGAATATTGATCCGGCTTCCCTGGCGATGTAAGGAATTTGAGCCTGGTGCAATCTGGCCAGGCTCACAAGGGCTTTGATCCCGATGACTCACTCTTTAAGGAGGGTCTCGTCGGGGCGTCAAAGACCGCAGGTTTCCGGTTCTGTTTGGAGTCTGCCTTTATGAGGCAAGTAACAAGCCGGGATTAAGGGGTAACCGCCTGCGCAGGCGCGGTAGTTGTTTCCTGACTTGTTCAGGTTGTGGCTCCGCGATAATGGCCGGGAAACCGGCCCTGGCGACCGCCTCGAAATCAGATTGCAGTCGATTTTGACGGTTAATGTTTGTGAATCCAGGAGGTAAACATGCCTTTGAATCTGGAGGACAAACGGGCGATTGTTGCTTCGGTCAATGCTGTAGCTACTGAAGCGCTGTCTGCTGTGGTTGCTGACTATCGTGGTCTCACTGTTTCTCAGATGACTGAGTTGCGTAGTAAGGCCCGTGAAACCGGCGTGTACCTGAAAGTGGTACGTAATACGCTGGCGAAGTTCGCCGTGAAAGACACTGAGTACGAGTGTCTGAGCGACGTTCTGGTTGGCCCCACTGTTTTGGCTTTTTCCCAGGATGACCCGGGCGCAGCTGCCCGTCTCATCAAGGACTTTGCTAAAGACAATGACGCGCTGGAAGTTAAGGCTCTGGCTGTGGGTGGTATAGCGTATGGTCCTCAGGACATTGATGTCCTGGCCAAGCTGCCGACTCGCGACGAAGCACTTTCTCAGCTCATGTCCGTTATGCAGGCCCCGGTGGCCAAGTTTGTTCGTACCCTCAACGAGGTGCCCGGCAAATTTGTTCGCACGGTTGCTGCAGTCAAGGACCAGAAACAGAGTGCCGCCTGATTTGTCAGGCTGCGTAACTACCCGATCCAATCGGATCGCCCGTGTGGTGATTTAGGAGATTGAAAATGGCCGTTTCCAAAGAAGATATCCTCGGCGCTATCGCCGATATGAGCGTTATGGACCTCGTTGAACTGATCGAGGCCATGGAAGAGAAATTCGGCGTAACCGCCGCTGCCGCTGTTGCCGCTGCTCCTGCAGCTGCCGCTGGTGGTGAAGCTGCTGCCGAAGAAAAGACCGAGTTTGACGTTGTTCTGACCGGTTTCGGTGACAAGAAAGTTGGCGTGATCAAGGCTGTTCGTGAAGTAACTGGCCTGGGTCTGAAAGAAGCCAAAGAGCTCGTTGAAGGTGCACCTGCTTCTGTTAAAGAAGGTGCTTCCAAGGACGAAGCCGAAGAGATCAAGAAAAAGATCGAAGAGGCTGGCGGTACTGCCGAGCTCAAGTAAGCGCATTTGCGCAATGTCTTTCCACAATAATGCGGAAAGGCACCGGCTGGCAGCTTGAGGGCTGCCAGCCTTTTGTCGTTTCTGTGTGAGAGGTTTCATACAGGAATATCACCCAAGGGTGATAGATCAACAGCTGAGGAACGCAGATGGCATACTCATTCACTGAGAAAAAGCGGATCCGCAAAGATTTCGGCAAGCTTCCGAAGGTTATGGAGGTCCCGTACCTTCTGGCCATACAGCTCGATTCTTACCGTAAATTTCTGCAGCAAGATAAAAGTGCAGAAGAGCGTCTGGACCAGGGTCTGGAAGCCGCTTTCCGGTCAGTATTTCCGATTTCAAGTTATTCCGGGAATGCCGCGCTGGAGTATGCCGGCTATGAGTTCGGCAAGCCTGTTTTTGATGTAAAAGAATGTACTGTTCGTGGTACCACCTACGCTGCGCCGCTGCGCGTACGGATTCGTCTGGTCATCTATGACAAGGAATCCAGTGGGGCTATCAAGGATATCCGTGAACAGCAGGTCTACATGGGCGAAATGCCCCTGATGACCGAAAACGGTACCTTTGTGATCAACGGTACCGAGCGTGTCATTGTGTCCCAGCTGCACCGTTCCCCCGGTGTGTTTTTCGACCACGATAAAGGCAAGACTCACTCCTCCGGCAAGCTGCTGTATTCCGCCCGGGTGATTCCTTACCGTGGCTCCTGGCTGGACTTCGAATTCGATCCCAAGGACCAGGTGTTCGTGCGGATCGACCGTCGCCGCAAGTTGCCGGCGACTATCCTGCTGCGTGCGTTGGGCTATACCTCCGACGAAGTGTTGGAGATGTTCTTCGAGACCAACGAAATTGCAGTGGAAGACGGCATTTACCGTATGAAGCTGGTGCCGGAGCGTCTGCGTGGTGAAACCGCGACCTTCGACATCCTGGCGGACGGTGAAGTCGTGGTGGAGCGCGGCCGTCGTATTACCGCGCGCCATATTCGCCAGCTGGAAAAGGCCAATATCGAGTACCTGGATATTCCTGCCGAATACCTGCAGGGCAAGTACTTGGCCAAATCCATCATCGACCAGGACACTGGCGAGATCCTGGTGGAGTGTAATACCGAACTGACAGCGGAAACGCTTGAGAAGCTGGAGCAGGGCGGTATCACCGATTTCGAAACCCTGTACACCAACGATCTGGACAACGGCCCGTTCATGGCCGACACCCTGCGTGCTGATCCGACTCGTACTCCGCTGGAGGCGCTGGTCGAAATCTATCGCATGATGCGTCCCGGTGAGCCGCCGACCAAAGAAGCAGCAGAGAACCTGTTCAAGAACCTGTTCTTCACCGACGAGCGTTACGATCTGTCCGGTGTTGGGCGGATGAAGTTCAACCGTCGTCTCGGTCGTGAAGACGAAACCGGTCCTGGCATCCTCTACGATGGCCGCTACTTCAGCGCCCGCACCGATGAGGAAGGCAAGCAGTACTTTGCGCAGATGGGTGAAGAGACCTCTGACATCATCGAAGTGCTGCGCACCCTGGTGGATATCCGCAACGGTAACGGTGTGGTGGATGATATCGATCACCTGGGTAACCGCCGTGTGCGTTCCGTGGGCGAAATGGCCGAAAACCAGTTCCGTGTGGGTCTGGTACGTGTGGAGCGTGCGGTCAAGGAGCGTCTGAGCCTGGCAGAATCCGAAGGCCTGATGCCCCAGGATCTGATCAACTCCAAGCCGGTGGCGGCTGCTGTCAAAGAGTTCTTTGGCTCCTCCCAGCTGTCCCAGTTCATGGATCAGAACAACCCGCTGTCTGAGATCACGCACAAGCGTCGTGTTTCCGCGTTGGGCCCAGGTGGTCTGACCCGTGAGCGTGCCGGCTTCGAGGTGCGTGACGTACACCCGACCCACTATGGTCGTGTATGTCCCATCGAGACTCCCGAAGGTCCGAACATCGGTCTGATCAACTCCCTGGCCACCTATGCTCGCGCCAACGAGTACGGTTTCCTGGAGTCACCGTACCTGAAGGTCATTGACGGCAAGGTCAGCGAAGAAATCGAATATCTGTCAGCCATCGAGGAAGCCGAGTGCGTGATCGCACAGGTGGACGCGAAGATGACCGACGAGGGCGGTTTCGCGGAAGATTTCGTGACGGTTCGTCACCGCTACGAATTTACCGTGATGGAGCGTGACACCATTACCCATATGGATGTTTCTCCTCGCCAGGTCGTGTCTGTGGCGGCGTCACTGATTCCGTTCCTCGAGCACGATGATGCGAACCGCGCATTGATGGGCTCCAACATGCAGCGTCAGGCTGTGCCCACGCTGCGTGCTGACAAGCCGCTGGTAGGTACCGGTTTCGAGCGTCACGTGGCCCGTGACTCTGGCGTGTGTGTGGTGGCAACCCGTGGTGGTATCGTCGACAAGGTGGATGCATCGCGGATCATCGTGAAAGTGAACGATGACGAAGTGAACGAAGGTGAAGCGGGTGTAGATATCTACAACCTGACCAAATACACCCGTTCCAACCAGAACACCTGCATCAACCAGCGTCCGCTGGTGAAAGTGGGTGACCGGG
>NZ_JABURH010000178.1 GCF_014762765.1 Alcanivorax sp. | reverse complement strand
TATTTCATTCTGCTGATGCTGTTGTTCGAAGAAGGCGTGGCCGTCCATGAGCAAGCCATCGATGACCACCTGAAAGGCAAGAACAAGCTCAAGGATTTCACGCCGTTGTTAAAACGGATTGGCTACAAGGTATGGCGGCAGGTGGCCAAGGATTACATCGCCTGGCCGCTGGCGGCGGCGCTGGTGGCGATCCCGATTTCCTTCTACGTGCCCTTCTCGCCCCTGCTGGTGTTCGGCATGGTGGCCGGCGCCAATGCGGTGGCCAACCTGATCCGCAACATCTGGGCATTCACCATTATCTTCTGCGGGCATTTCCCCGCCGGTGCTCACAATTTCACCCTGGAACAGGTGGAAGGGGAAACCCGCGGGCGCTGGTATCTGCGTCAGATGCTGGGCTCTTGCAACATTGAAGGCGGCAAGCTGTTCCACATCCTGTCCGGCAACCTGTCGCACCAGATCGAGCATCACCTGTTCCCGGACATGTGCAGCAACCGCTACAAGGAAGTGGCACCGCGGGTACGGGCGCTGGCCGACCGTTACGGTATTCCGTACAACAGCGCCTCCCTGTTCCGCCAGTTCGGCACCACCTGGCTGAACAATCTGCGCCTGGCCTTCCCCGGTGGCGGCGAACCCTACGAGCCGCGCCGCGAAGAAGCCAGCCAGTCCTGACGTAGACCGCAGCGTGGATGATGCCTTCCGGCTAATCCGCCCTGCGTTTTGGTGGTGAGGCAGGATTAAGGTTGGTGAAATCCGGAAAGGCTTTCCCGACTTTTGCCCTTGCGCTTTGCAAGCAAAGCTCCAACGGTCAAGGCGAGTCGTGGGAGCCTTGCTCGCAAGGCGAAGGCGCTTTTAACAAGCCGCTGCATTTAGCGCCGCCTCACCAAACCGTCTTCCAACACTTGTTCAAAGTGATCCTTCAAGGTATCCGCCGCCGGTCGATAGTTCACCCCCAGCGCCTTGCTGCGGCTATTGTCGAAGCGCAGCGGGTAGCCCACGTTGCGGCTGATGAACTTGCGGGTGACCGGGCCCATGAACGGGCCGACAGCCCATACCACCGGCTTGGGCACCTTCATCATCGGGAAGGGATACTGCTTGCCGAATTGCTTGCGCAGCATGCCGGCGATGTCGAGCATGGACACGGACTGGCTGACCAGAATGTAGCGCCCCTCCGCTTCCGGTTTGAATGCCCCCAGCAAATGCGCCTGGGCCACTTCGCGCACGTCCACCATGCCGTATTCCAAAGCCGGCACACCGGTTTTCAGCTTGCCGCGCCCCATATCCAGCAGGGTGCCAATGCTGGCCGAGTTACTGGCGTTGGTCAGGGACGGGCCGTAGACCATGCCCGGGTTGATGGTCACCAGGTCCCAGCGGCTTTCTGCACTTCCTTTCTGGGCATCGTGGATCTTCCAGGCTTCGCGCTCCGCAGCGACTTTGGAATACTGGTAGGGATTGTGATTGACGCTGCTGGTGGTGTTCCAGTCGGCTTCGGTGAAGGCGCGTTTGCCTTTCATGTCGGTGGCATCCCCGTACACCGAGGCCACGCTGCTGGTGAGCACCACACGCTTGAGGGTGTCGCAGCGGTTGGCCGCATTGAGCACATTGCGAGTGCCCTCCACCGCCGGGCGCACCAGGGCCTCGTTGGCATCGGTGAAGCCATCCAGCACGAACGGCGAGGCGGTGTGCATGAGGATGTCGCAGCCCTGCATGGGTGCATCGAAGCTTTCGGCATCCAGCAGATCGGCCTTGAACAGTTTCAGGATACCCGGCGCAGCGTCGGCGATGCGCTTCAAATGATCGACACTCTTCGCCTTGTTGGGATCACGCACCGTGGCATGCACGGTATGACCCGCTTCCAGCAGGTATTTGACGATCCAGCCGGCAATGTAGCCGGAGGCACCGGTGACCATCACGGTATGAGTGTTACTGGGCATGCTTGGCTCCCGCCGATAAAAAGAAGGCCAACGCTACCACGATGGCAACACAAGACTAGGGCTGTTCGTGCCATTTCCTGGCCGTGCGGCCAACGGCAATCACAACGAAAACAGGCGCCAATGGCGCCTGTTTCATTCAGCTCTGCCAACGTGCCCGGTTGAGCCACATCCACGCGGCCAGCCCCAGCCCCCAGGCACCATTGACGATCAGGCCACCGACCACCTTGGTGGCGTTAACGTCCAGACCTTTCAGGGGAAACACCAGCAGCATGGCCACCAGTGTCGGACCGATGGCCCCGATGATTAACGCGCCCAGCCAGTGCCGGATACCCTGCCAGCGACGGATCAGCCACCAGACAGGCACACCCCAGACGCCGCCCCAGAATGCCAGCGACATCACCTGGGGAATACCCAAAGGCGGCACCGGGGTCATGTTCCAAGGCGCTGCGGGAATGAGCCCCGCCAGCCAGAACAGCGCCAGCACGCCCTGATGAAACAATAGCGTGGCAATAAAGCCACCGGTAAAGGCTTGCAGCCATTGTTGTGCCGAGTTGGGCATGGGGAGCTCCGAGGTTGAGAGGTGTTGGCAAGGCGCGTTACTGATTACCCCGACAACTCTACACCATCCACCCTCCCCCATGCGTGAACAGGCCTAGCATGGTTTAACAGGCTGTTAACTTGAGGAACCTCTGAAAAAAAACCGCTCTACTGTGGGAAGCGATGCTTGCATCGCGAAGGAGCCTGTACACACCGCCGTTATTCGTGATGCAAGCATCACTTCCCACAGAAATAAGGGGGTGTTGGGTTTTTTTCAGAGGCACCCTTACCCCTCGTCCGGGATCTCCGGGGTCACCAATTGCGCCAGCATTTCCAGGGATTCCTGCCAGCCCTGGTAGCAGAATTCCACCGGTATTACCTCCGGCACCCCTTCCTGGGTAATGGTCAATTCGGTGCCACACAGCACCTCTTTCAGGGTGATGGTGACCTGCATTTCGCCGGGCAAATTGGGGTCGTCAAACTGGTCGCTGTGGCGTATCCGTTCGTTGGGCTTGAGTTCCAGGTAGCGGACGCTGAAGGCGTGGCTTTTGCCGGTGGAGAAGTTGGTGAACGACATGCGATAGCCACCGCCTTCACGGGCGTCCATTTCATGGATCTTGCCGGTAAAGCCATGGGGCGGCAGCCATTTGACCATGGCATCGGCATCCAGAAAGGCACGGTAGACGCGGTCGGGGGTGGCGCGCAGGACGCGGTGCAAACGGACGGTATTACCGGACATGATGACTCTCCTTGTTGGGTGTGATGCCTCCGTTCTTGGAGGGGGTATCCTCTTATCGAATGTGGCAGCCATCATTCGACAGGAAGATGCCGGTTTATCGTTTGCCAGGAATGCCATCCGGTAAGCGCCCCGCAACATCAACTAAATTGATTATATTCCACAAAAATAACCCATTTTTAATCAACCATTCTGATCATATAGTGACTCCATCGACGGACAGGCAATGGAGCCTGTTACAGGAGGACGTCATGATCGAGCTGCGCACACGCAATGAACTTGGCCATGCCAGGCACGGCTGGCTGGATACCCGGCATCACTTTTCCTTTGCCAACTACCATGACGCGGCAAGGGTGCACTGGGGTGATCTGCGGGTGTGGAACGATGACACCATCGCACCGCACACCGGCTTTGCCCCGCATTCCCACCGGGAGATGGAAATCATCACCTATGTGCGCAAGGGAGCGATCACTCACCAGGATAGCCTGGGTAACAGTGGCCGCACCGAAGCCGGGGATGTGCAGGTAATGTCAGCCGGTACCGGCATCACCCACAGCGAGTACAACAGGGAAAACACGGAGACACAGATCTTCCAGATCTGGATCATTCCCAACGCCACCGGGCTGCCCCCCACCTGGGGCAGTAAGCCGTTCCCGAAGGCCTCTCGCGACGGGCACTTTGAAGTGCTGGCCAGTGGTTACCCGGAAGACACGGACGCCCTGCCGATACAGGCAGATGCGCGCGTGGTAGCCGCAACGCTGAGCAAGGGTCAGGACATCGAGTACGTGCTGGACCCGGCTCGCAAGATCTACCTGGTGCCTGCCAAGGGACGGGTGCGGGTGAATGGGGTGCTGGCTGAAACCGGCGATGGTCTGGCCATCAGTGATGAAGCCCGGCTATCTGTGGTGGCAGAAGCAGACAGTGAGATCGTGCTGGTGGAGAGCGTCTAGGACGGACCGGCCTGCAAAGAAAAAGGCCCGGCGTATTTCCGGGCCTTTTTCTTTCCTGCAGGAGCTTGCCTGCAGCCATTTCATGCCGACATTATTGGCCGGCCTTTTTCTGCAGGGCGTTTTCCAGTGAGGCAATCTTTTCATGCATGGTGCGCATCAGGTCGAGCATTTCCTGACGCTCGTCGTGGGCAATCTGGTTGTTGGCATCCCGTTCAGCACGCTGTTCACTTTCATGCACTTCCTGGGTGGCGCTGACGATGATGGCAATGAACAGGTTCAGCACCATGAAACTGGAGATCAGGATAAAGGGCACGAAGAAGATCCACGCCAGGGGGTAAACCTCCATCACCGGCCGGGCAATGCCCATGGACCAGCTTTCCAGAGTCATGATCTGGAACAGACTGTAAATGCTTGCCCCCAGGGTGCCGAACCACTGCGGGAAGGCCTCACCAAACAGCTCGGTACCCATTACCGCAAAGATGTAGAACATCATCAACAACAGCGCTGCGGTCCAGCCGATGCCGGGTAACGCCTGCATCAGGGACTCCACCAGCATGCGTAGCCGCTTTACCGATGACAGCAGACGCAGCACTCGCAGGATGCGCAGACTTCGCAGGATCGCCAGGGGTCCGGACGCCGGCGCCAGGGAAATGGCGACGATCAGAAAGTCGAAGACATTCCAGCCGGAACGGAAGAAACGCGGCCCGAATGCTACCAGCTTGAGCACGATTTCCAGCACGAACACGGCCAGCACCACCTGGTTAAGCAGGTTTAGCCACTGCCCTGCCCGCTCCTGGGCTACCGCGGAGGTTTCCACGCCCAGAATAATCGCATTGAGAAGGATCAAAGCTGTAATGGTGTGTCCGAAAAGCGGGGTATTCAGCAGAACAGCCAGGCGTTGCCGCCAGCCGGGGGATACGGACGTTGAAGTGGCCTGCATGGAGAGTCACCAAATAATCCAGGAGGCGCGAGTATACCTGATACAGGAGGGGGAATTGATAGGGGCCGTTGGCGCCAAACTCGCGTGGCGAAAGGTCGGGATGGGTATCCAGACCTTTCGCGTTACGAGCAAAGCGTCAGCGGGAAAGCCCGTGATCAGTCTTCCAGGGTCACCACGGGCTCCCAGACACCGTCGATCACTTTGGAGAGAATCATATCGTTACCGGCACGGTGGTTGGTGGCGCTCATCTTGATATCCACCCCGGTGACCGGGTCGCTGAAGTCCAGGGATTCCATAGCCGCCAGGAAGGAATCGGTGGTCAGATCCGGCCCGGCCTTGCGCAGAGCCTCAATGGTCACCATGGCACCGACACGCCCCAGCACCGCACCACCGCTGGGTACAGAACCATACTGCGCCTGGTACTCATCCGCCCATTGTTTCGCTTCCGGCACATCCTTCATGCGGCTGACGATATCCTGCCAGGGAGACACACCGTAAAGCCCTTCGGTGACCCCCCCGGGTGCCGCGGCAACGGCGGAATGGAAGCCGGCCTGGGAGACCACAAACTTCACGTCATCCCAGCCCATTTCCTTGGCGGTGGCCACCACGGAAATGATCGGCCGCACCGGCAGGGCCACGGCAACCAGCTGGCAACCGGCATCCTTCAGGCGCGCCAGGGTGCCAGTGAAATCACTCTCGTCCGGTCGGTGGGAGGTGCTTTCCGCCAGGGTCAGGGAATCCTTGCCCGCCGCGGCGTCGTTAATGGCCTGGTTCACCTCCTCGCCGAAATCCGAGGGAATGTACATCACACAGATTTTCTCGATGCCGTACTCGTCCGTCATCCAGTTGACGCCTTTCAGTACCCCTTCATAGTAACTGGGGCCAAAGACGAAACGGTGGGAGAAGTCCCCCTCCTCTTCCATCTGTCGTGAAAGCGCCAGAGGAAGAATGCTGGGCACATTATTGCGATCCATCACCGGGAACGCGGCCAGGTTATGGGGCGTGCCCAGACTCATCACCATGGCAAATACTTCATCCCGGCTGATCAGTTTGTTGGTGGCCTGGGTGGCCTTGGGTACCTGGTAGGCATGATCCTCGACGATATAGCGGATCTCACGGCCATGAATCCCGCCCTCGGCATTCACGTCGGCAAACATGTCGTTGGCCACCTGCACCGCCGGGGAGGAAAACGCGGCAAACACCCCGGACAGATCGTGCATGCCGCCCAGTTTGATTTCGGTATCACTGACACCACGCACCGACTCGGCGGCGGCGCTCTCTTCTTCCTTGTTATCACTGCACCCGATCAGGGTGGCTGCGGCGAGAGCCGCCAGACAAAGCTTCTTCATAATGCACTCTCCTCTCGAATTCATACCTGAAGCCGTGACTTCAGGTAATTGCAATCAGTACATGGAATCAATCAGGTGCTTGTGTTTTTTCTCCACGAAGGAACGCTTCAGCTTCATGGTGGCAGTCAGCTCCTCATCCTCGGCGGTGAGCAGCACGTCGATCAGGCGGAAATACTTGATCTGTTCCACCTGGGCGAACTGTTTGTTCACATCCGTAATGATGCTGTCGATCAGGTCGATCACCTCCTTGGCACGACACAGGGAGGCGAAGTTGGAAAACGGGACCTGACGATCCTGGGCATATTTCTCCACGTTTTCCTGATCAATCATGATCAGGCAGGTGAGGTACTTGCGCTGGTCGCCAATGACCACGGCATCGGAAATATACGGAGAAAACTTTATGCGGCTTTCGATTTCCGCCGGGGTAATATTCTTGCCGCCGGCGGTGATGATGATGTCTTTCAGGCGACCGGTAATGGTGAGCATGCCGTCTTCCAGACGCCCCACATCGCCGGTGTGCAGCCAACCATCGCGGATATCCTCGGCAGTTTTTTCCGGCTTGCGCCAGTAACCGGCGAACACATGGTCACCGCGTACCAGCACTTCACCGTTGTCGGCAATGCGCACCTCGGTCTCGGGCAGCGGCTCGCCCACGGAACCCACCCGGGCCCGGTCCTTGCTGTTGAGCGATACCACGCCAGTGGTTTCAGTCATGCCGTAGCCTTCATAGAGCGGCACGCCCAGGGCCTGAAACCAGCGAATCAGGTCCGGCGAGATGGGCGCGGCACCGGTGGTGCCCCGGCGCAGGCGCGCCATACCGATCAGGTCCCGGACATTGCGCAACACCAGCAGATTCCAGAACTGGTAATGCAGCCAGGAAAGCGGCGAGCGTTTGCGCTCACAGTGCCAGCCATCCCCGGCAGCAAGAGCCCGATCGAAGCACCAGCGGCCAAAACCGGTGGCTTCGTCTCGCAGGGTCATCATGGAGCTGTAGATCTTTTCCCACAGACGCGGCACCGCGGCAAAGGTATGGGGCGACACTTCGCGCAGGTTCTCGAATACGGTTTCCGGGCTTTCCGCAAAGTTCACGGTACAGCCCTTGTAGATCGGTACTTCCACCGACACCAGCCGCTCCAGAATATGACACAGGGGCAGGAAGCAGAGCTGGTCGTCGTCTTCATGGGCTTCCAGCACCTGCTCACCAGCCGCCAGCTGGAACAGCACATTGCGGTGGCTGATCATGGCCCCCTTGGGGGCACCGGTGGTGCCGGAGGTGTAGATCAGCATGCGGATGTCATCCGGCTGACTCTCGGCAATGCTGGCGCTGAACCGGGCTTCGACATCGGCAATGCCCTCGCCCAGGACGTAGAGTTCATCCAGGAACATGACCATGGGATCACTGAAATCCCGCAGCCCCTTGCGATCAAAGACGATGACCTTTTTCAGGGTGGGCACCTGGTCGCGTACGGTCAGGTATTTGTCCAGCTGTTCATCGTTTTCCACGAACAGGAAGGCGGAGCCACTGTCATTGACCAGGTAGGCCAGCTGCTCGGCACTGTCGGTGGTATAGACGCCATTGCTGATGCCGCCCGCACCGGCGATACCCAGATCGCAGTAGAGCCATTCCTTGTTGTCTTCACTGAGAATGGAGACCGGCTGGCCCCGCTCCAGACCGAGAGACAGCAGCGCCACGCCGATGGCACGGGCCTTTTCGTAATAGTCCTGCCAGCTGTAGCTCTGCCAGATGCCCAGGTCCTTTTCACGGTGCGCGATTTGCGCTCCCCGTTCCAGGCATTGCTGGCGCCACAGTTTGACCACGGTGTCGCAACCGTGGAGAAGGGTCGGTGCGTTGTTGGTTGTTGTCATCATCAGCGCCAGGTCTTCTTTCGTTTCCAGCGTTTTTCCGGTCGGTCATCCCCCGCCGACTGGCCCAGATAGAACTCGCGAATGTCGTCGCTGGCGAGCAACTCCTCGGCGCTGCCGTCCATGACGATGCGGCCGGTTTCCAGCACATAGCCATGGTCCGCCGTATTCAGTGCCACCTGGGCATTCTGCTCCACCAGCAACAGGGTCACGCCCTGCTCTTTATTCAGCCGACGGACGATGGCGAAGATTTCCTGCACCAGCAGCGGCGACAGGCCCAGGGACGGTTCATCCAGCAACATCAGCGACGGCCGCGACATCAGCCCACGACCGATGGCCAGCATCTGCTGCTGACCGCCAGACAGGGTGCCGGCGGGCTGGTTGCGGCGCTCCAGCAGGATCGGGAAATAGTCATACACCATCTCCATGTCCTGGCGGATACCCGCCTTGTCGCGGCGGATGTAAGCCCCCATGGCCAGATTCTCTTCCACGGTGAGAAACGGAAACACTTCCCGGCCTTCCGGCACGTGGGCGATACCCTGACGGACCAGGGCATCCGGTTCGCGCCCCTCGATGGCTTCGCCAGCCAGGCTGATGCTGCCCTTGCGCGGTGCCAGGGCGCCGGAAATGGTTTTCATCAGGGTGGTCTTGCCGGCGCCGTTGGCGCCAAGGATGGCAACCACCTTGCCCTCGAACACATCGATGGATACCCCGCGCAGGGCCATCACCGGGCCGTAGAAGGCTTCCAGATTTTTGACCTGCAGCAACGGCTGGGCATCCTTCATGGTCTCTTTCTGCACTGCACTCATGAGGTCGCCTCCGTGCCTAGATAGGCCTCGATTACCTTGGGGTCCGCCTGTACTTCGGCCGCGGTGCCCATGGCCAGGGGCCTGCCTTCCGACACCGCCAGCACCCGGTTGGATACCCGCGATACCAGGCTCATGTCGTGCTCTACCATCAGTACGGTCAGACCCAGATCTTTCTGCATGTCCTCGATCCACCAGGCCATGTTCTGGGTTTCTTCCACGCTGAGGCCGGAAGCCGGTTCATCCAGCAGGATCAGTTTCGGCTGGCTGGACAGGGCCCGGGCAATTTCCACCACCTTGCGCACCCCATAGGGCAGGCCGGCGATCAGCTTGTCCCGGTAGGGAGCCAGGTCGAGGAAATCAATCACCTCTTCCACCAGCAGCCGATGCTCCCGTTCACTGCGCCGCACCTTGGGCAGGAACAACAGCTCCTCGAACCAGCGGGTATTGCGCCGGCAATGACGGCCGATCAACAGGTTCTGCAGTACCGAAGAGTGATCGAACAATTCAATATTCTGGAAAGTGCGGGCGATACCCAGCCCGGCCACCTTATGCGCCGGCAGGGAAGTAATGTCCTGCCCGTCAAAGAGGATCTGCCCGCCGCTCGGTTCATAGAGACGGCTGATCAGATTGAAGATGGTGGACTTCCCTGCCCCGTTGGGGCCAACCAGGGTGAACACTTCGCCGGGCTCCACGGTGAAACTGACACCGTCCACCGCTTTCACCCCGCCGAAGGAAATGGAGAGATCCTTTACCTGCAACAGACTCATCGTTGGCGCTCCGTTTTCAGGTAGGTACGGGTACGGCGGAACATGCCCTTGCGGTACAGCGGGAACAGCTGCAACCAGGTACGCACCTTGAACCAGACGCCGTAGAGGCCACGCGGTTCGTAAATCACCATAAGCAGAATCAGCAGGGCGAACAGGGCCGTATCCAGGCCCGGGTAGGCCGCAATCTGGATGCCGGCGGTGTTATCCAGGTAATCACTGGCGATGGCGATCAATTGTGGCAGCAACACCACCACAATGGCGCCGAAGAAGGCCCCGTGCACCGAGCCCAGTCCGCCGATCACAATCTGCAACAGCAAGGTGATGGAGATCAGTACCAGGAAGCTTTCATAGTTCACCGCCTGGGCCAGGTGCGCGTAGAGCGCCCCGGCCAGGCCGGTGATAGCGCAGGACAGGCTGAAAGACAGGGTCTTGGCGCGGGCCACATTGACCCCCAGGGCCCGGGCGGACACTTCACTGTCACGCACGGCCAGGAAAGAGCGGCCCGAGGCACTGCGCAGCAGGTTCAGATACCCCAGGGTGACCAGCACCAGCACCGCCAGGCAGAGATAGTAGAAGGCTTCCGGGGTGGCATAGCGGTCGATCTCCATGCCGAACAGGGCAATGGGCGGGGCAAACACCCCGGCCACCCCGCCGGTAATCGGCTCGGCCATAATCGCCACGTCCTCGATAATGATGCTCAGTGCGAGAGTGGCGATGGCCAGATAGATGCCGCTCATGCGCAGGATCGGCCGGGAGATGATGGCGCCGATCACTCCGGAGGTGACTGCGCTGGCCAGCAAGGCAGGCAGGAAATGCCAGCCGCGCAGCATCAACGCCAGATTGGTAAAGGCCCCAATGGCCATGAAGGCCGCATGCCCCAGGCTGACCTGGCCGGTATGGCCACTGATCAGCATCAGGCCCAGCCCTGCCAGGGACCACACCAGCACGGCAGTGAGCTCACCCAGATAGTAGGTGCCCAGCAGCCAGGGCGCGGCCAACAATAGCGCCATCAGGATGGCGTACTGGGCCAGGTGCCAGCGCCCTTCAAACAGATTGATATCGTCGTCGTAACGGCTTTTGAATCGGTTGCTCATGGCCTACACCTTCTTCTGGCTGATCTGCGCGAACAGGCCGCCGGGGCGCAGGATCAGCACCAGCAACATCAACACATAGGGGGCAATCTGGCCGACGCCGGACGGCAGATAGCGACCGGCGAAGGGTTCCACGATGCCCACCAGCAGGCCGCCCAGCAGCGCCCCGGGCAAAGAGCCCAGGCCGCCGATCACCGCCGCCGCAAACGCCTTGATACCGAACAGCAGTCCCACGGAAGGCTCCACCGCCCCCTTGGCGGCAAACATGACCCCGGCAATGGCCGCCACCACCCCGGACAGGGCCCAGACAATGGCATTGATGCGTTTCACCGGGATACCCATGTAGTAAGCCGCCATCTGGTTCTGGCTGCTGGCCTGCATGGCCACGCCAAGACGGGTACGGGCAAAGAAGAAGTAGAGAATGGAGGTAAGCGCCACGGTGGTAATGATGATCACCGCGTCCACCACCGGGATCATCAGTTCCCCCAGTGTCCAGACCCGGCCAATAAAGGGCGTTTCCAGCGAGGTGGGATCATGCCCCCAGATCACCCCGGCCACGAAGCGGATCAGGAACCCGAGGGCGATGGTCAAGATCACCATGGCGAATTGCGGTTGGCCAAAGATGGCTCGCAGCACGAAACGATCGAGGAGGTAACCGAACAGGCCGAGGATCAAGGCGGCCAGGGTGATACCCACCAGAAAAGGCAGGTCCGCGTAGCTGGTGTTGATGAAGGTAACGCCGAGAAAGGCCCCCAGCATCATCATGTCGCCCTGGGCGAAGTTGACCGCTTCGGATGCCTTGTAGATCAATACAAAACCCAGCGCCAACAGCCCGTAAATGCAGCCATTGGCTATCCCGCCGACCAGCAGCTGGAGTATATCCATGGTCCCTCTCTCCCGGGGGGTTATTATTCTGTTTCTTTTTTATTCAAGTGTTCCCGAGCCTAGCGGAAGTCCGACATTCTCACCAGTATGTAAAATGTAACAGGATCTGAAAGCACCATGACAATGATGGAGCCGCCCTGCTGTGCTCCCTGACTGCCCACCGCATTATCAGATTCCGCCTTCGCAGTCCCGTTCTTTCAAGAGCGGCTGCAAGGCAGTGGCATCAATCTGCAGGGTGAAATGTACCGGACCGGACTTACCCAGCCACAGGTAACGGATCTCCACCTTATACTCGGATTGAGGAGATGCCTGATGGTGCGCCGCCAGCCTGTTCGCCAGATTAACAAGGCGTTTGCGAGCCAGGCGGTCCTCACTGACAGGCTCCCCAGTCTGCCTGTCGGCATGCGTAAACAGCCATTGATACCAGGCACACCACTCTTTTCTTTGTTCAATATCCGGTTTGCCGGCGAGCCATTGCGGGACACCACCGGCAAGCCCTGTGTTCACCATGGCCATCAATAACAGAAAAATCCACGGTTTCATTGTTTTATTCCATCCGTCAACTTTCTTCCTGCTGATGCCTTGCGGTGCTGTTTGTTTCAGCAGGAAAGCTGAAACACCTTTCGCTCTGCTGCATCTTTACTGATAGAGCAGACAAGCAGGATCCAAGATGACAGAAAAACCGTCTTTTCGGCTATACCGGCCAGGAGATTTTCCGGCGCTGGTCACCATGGTTACCGCGCTTTACCGGGAAGACCCGCCCGGGGAAGCCATGAATGCAGCAAAGGTCATGCGCACCGTGACGATGTTAAGTCGAGCGCCGGAGAGGGGCCGTATCGTGATTTTCGATATAAACAATGAGGTGGCGGGCTATGCCATTGTGATTCACTGCTGGAGCAATGAGTTCAGTGGTGATATCCATCTGCTGGATGAAATGTACATCATGCCGCACAAGCGCAATCTAGGTATCGGTACGGCTTTTCTGCAGCATCTTCTTGGCCAGATCGACGAATCCGTCAAAGGATTACTGGTGGAAGTCACTCCCGATAACCACCGTGCTCTCCGCTTCTATGAATCCTTGGGATTTACTGCAGCCACCAACCGGCATCTGTTTATGCCCCTACCCCTGCATTGATGTGACACCATCCAGTGCATGACACAGCCAGTCGACAAACAGGCGGGTACGGGCAGGCAGCAGGCCCGCATGGGGATAGATCACATTTACCGGGCGGACCGGCAATTCAAAATCGGCCAACACCCGTACCAAGGAACCGCTGTGTAATTCCTCACCGACCTGATAGGACAAAAACATGCCAAATCCCATGCCGGCGACACAGGCTTCAATGGCCGGCGCAATCTGGTTGAATTCCAGATTACCCTCAACCGGCACGGTGAACGTTTTGCCCTTGTCCTGAAAGCGCCAGGATCGCATGGCCCGGTGCGCCAGCACCGCCTTTCCCTGTTGTAAGTCCCACGGATCGAGCGGAACACCCTGGTGTTTCAGATAGGCCGGGGCCGCCACCACCATGCGCCGCACATGCCCGACCTGACGAGCCACCAGGGTCGAGTCCGGCAAAGGGCCGATACGCACCCCCACATCCAGACCCTCCTGCAACAGATCCACATTACGATCATTGAGTTCCAGCTGGCACTTTACAGCCGGGTAGCGGCGTACAAACCCGGTAACCGCCGGCGCAACATAGCGCTGACCGAACTGCACCGGCGCGGTAACTCTCAAGGTACCGCCCGGCTCTATCTGGCCCGCACGAAGGAAAGCCTCGGATTCATCAATGGCAGCAAGAATGGTGCGGGTCTGCTCCAGGTAATGCTGCCCTTCCGCAGTCAGCGACAGGCGGCGGGTGGTGCGATTGAGCAGACGCACTCCCAGATGAGATTCCAGGTCCGCCAGCAGACGAACCACCGTCGGCAGTGAACAGTTCAGGGAACGGGCCGCCGCCGTCAGGCTGCCATCATTGGCAATTTGTACAAAGGTGCGCATGGCACGGAGCTGGTCCATGGGCACAGATTATTCCGATTTTCGGATTAGTGAAATCAATAAATGGATATTTATTCCACTTCTAGAATTACCAACACTGGAGCTCCCCCCTTCAGAAACAGGAGAGATCACCATGACCACCACCGGGCCCCTCCCCATCCGGCTGTACCAGTTCCCCTTGTCCGGCCACAGCCACCGGGTGCACCTTTTTCTGTCCCTGCTGGATATCCCCCATGAAGCAATCTACGTGAATCTGCCCGGCAAGGCGCACAAGACTCCGGATTTCCTGACTATGAATCCCTTCGGGCAAGTGCCGGTGATTGATGACAACGGCACCATTCTGGCCGACGCCAACGCTATTCTGGTGTACCTGGCCAGCCGCTATGACAATGGCCGCTGGTTGCCACAGGCGCCGGTAACCGCAGCGCGCATCCAGCGCTGGCTGTCTGTGGCGGCCGGGCCGCTGTACCTGGGCCCTTGCTGCGCACGGCTGGCCACCCTGTTCGGTGCCGACATCGATACCGACCGGGCCATTCGTCAATCCCACGATCTGCTCACGATCATGGAGGCCGGGCTGAGCACATCGGATTTCCTGGTCGGCAACACGCCCACTCTGGCCGACATCGCCATGTACAGCTATACCGCCCATGCCCCGGAGGGCAACGTCTCGCTGACGCCGTACCCACACGTGCAGCAATGGCTGTCGCGCATCGAGGCGCTACCCGGCTTTATCGCCATGGAAGTCTCACCGGTTGGCCTCAACGCCCGGGAAAAGCAGGCATGAAAAACCGGGAGCCAACGCCGGCATTCCACCCGGGTGAGCAGCTTCTGCAGCAACGCCTTGGCGTCAGGGAGAAGATGGCGGAGGTCGGCCAGCGGGTGATTCGTGACTACATGCCGGAGCAGCACCGCACGTTTTTTTCTCAGTTACGGATGCTGCTGATCGGTGCGCTGGATCCGTATGGTCAGCCCTGGGCCTTGCTATTCACCGGCCCCGCCGGCTTTATTGCGTCACCGGACCCACGTGCCCTGCGCATCAGCGGTCCCGGCATCGCCGGCCCACATCCGGGTGGTATCACTCTGGAAACGGGCGCCCCAATCGGCATGCTGGGGCTGGATTTTTCGACCCGGCGGCGCAATCGGGCCAACGGGGAAATTCTCGCCCGTCACGGTGATCATATCGATGTGGTTGTCACCGAAAGTTTTGGCAACTGTCCGAAATATATTCAGTCCCGCGAGGGCGAGCCCGATGCGGCCCATCGGCTGGCCGGAGCTCCTTGCCATGCCGACGCGCTTGATGAAAGCGACCAGCAGTGGATTGCCGAAGCAGACACCTTTTTCATTGCGTCCACGTATCCTCCAGGCAACCGGAGTGGCCGCGCCGGCGTGGACATTTCCCACCGCGGTGGCAAACCCGGTTTTGTGGAGGTGATCGACAACCGCCATTTACGTTTTCCTGATTACGCTGGCAATCACTTTTTCAACACTCTGGGCAATCTGACGCTGCACCCCCGGGCCGGGTTACTGTTTATCGATTTTGACAATGGGGATCTGCTCTATCTGTCGGTGGAAGCGATAGTCCTGTGGGACAGGGACAATCAAACGCACAGCGTGGAATTGACGATCCGGCAACGGATCAGGGTGCCCACAGCACTGCCCTGGCAATGGCAACCGCCGGCTTATTCCCCGTTCCTTTGACTGGCGGTCGTCCCCGGTGCCCAGCAGCGATAGCGATGAAAAAGCACCGCACCGATCTGTAACTGTCCATCGCGCTGAAATCCCAGACGCTGCATGCCTTTTACCCGAACCCTGCCCGGCGGCAGCAGGGCAGTAACCGATGCCAGTTGCATATCGTCAAAGGCAATGCGGAGCATCTTGCAACACACCGCGCGGCCGATTCCCCAGTACTCTGCCGCCAGCACCAGACCAAGATCCGCCTCTCCCTGTTCACACTGAAAGCCACCCCACCCTGCAAAGCGGCCTTCCACATGGATCGACCAGGGACCATAGCCATGTTCCTGCCACTGGCCATCCTTCTCTGCCACCCACTGCCGGCATACGGCTTCATCGAAAACATTACCGGCCAACGGCAGATGCCGCAGTACACGGGGATCGTTATGCAGGGCAATCAGCTCGGCGTGCGGGACCTCCCCCAGGCGCCCGAACGTCAACAACGATGTGCCATCCCGGTTTTCAACGCAGATTTGCCGCCTCAATGCCTGCTCTCCTGATCCAGCAAGATACCGGCAATTTCGGCAAGCGCATGCTGTTGCGCATCGCTGAGCGGCTCGCCCAGTCGGATCTGGATTTCTGCGCCATAAACCTGCCACATCTTTCGCAACAGTGTCTCACCGATATCCGTCAGGCAGACCTGTTTAGCCCGGCCATCACTGTCACAACCGCTGCGTGTCACCACGCCTTGGTTTTCCATGCGATCAATCAGGCGGGACAGGTTGTGCTTGGGCAACAGCACCTCCCTGGCAATGTCGGATTGACGCAACCCTGTCGGCCCGGCCCGGCTGACCTCCAGCAAGACGTCGTACCAGTTCAGCGGCGGGAGCCCGGCTTGTTTCAATGCCTTTTCCACCTCTGCCAGCAGACCGGCGGAGGCTTTCAGCAGTCTGGCCCAGGCCAGCACCGTATGTTTCTCGGGTTTGTTTTTCATGGAGTCAGAGTATCGCCACATAGTTGCAAATGCAACTAGCTATCGATATATTGGTTGCAACTGCAACCAAAGGAGAAAGACATGGCTATCTCAACCATCCCCCGTGACACCCTCAAACAACGGCTGGACCAGGGCCAGCCCACCACACTGGTGGAAGCTCTCCCACAGCGTTACTTCGATGACGGCCACTTGCCGGGGGCGATCAATATTCCCCATGACAAAGTCCGCAAAGCCGCTGCCAGCCAGCTCCCGGACAAGGATGCCTTTATCGTTGTCTACTGCGCCAATACGCCCTGCGCCAATTCCAGCCAGGCAGCCGTGACCCTGCACCAGCTCGGCTATACGCAGGTCCATGAATACGTGGAAGGCAAGGAAGACTGGCGGGAAGCGGGCTATCCGCTGGAAACCGCCTGAACTGCAACAATTCCTGCCCGACTGCATCCAATCCAGAACGAACCACCTGTGCAGTGAACCGGTACGGGTGTTTCATCCATCAGAGAGGGAGCACTCGGGCATGGATACTCTGGACGACATTCTCGACACCCTGAACCTGAAAGGCGCCCTGTATTTTCGCACCGACTTCTCTGCCCCCTGGAGTGTATCGGTGCCGGATCTGCCGGGTGCCGCCCGTTTCCACCTAGTAATCCAGGGGCAGTGTCATGTAAGACTCGAATGCGGACGCTCGCTGTGCCTGAACAGCGGTGACCTGATCATGATCCCCCGTGGCAAGCGACATATCCTTTCCCACAGCGAGACGTATAGCGCTCCCCCGCTTGAGGATGTTCTGGCACATGCCAATTACGACGGCAAGGGAGTGCTGACGCTGGGCAACGGGGATCCGGCCGCGTCCACCCAGATGGTCTGTGGTCATTTCACTTTTCGGCGTGGCGCGGATCACCCCTTACTGCGGGCCTTGCCCGATGCCATCCGGATCACGTCGGCCATGCGTGCCACGCAGCCCTGGCTGGATGAAACCCTGCGCCTGATTACCCGACGCGTTTTTACCGACAGCACCGGTTCGGCAGCAGCCATTACCCGCCTTTCCGAAGTGGTGTTTGTGGAGGTCATCCGGCTGGGCATCGCTGACACACCGGCGATGCAGAGGATGCTGGAAGGCTTCAGCGATCGCTATATCGGCAAAGCACTTCAACTGATGCATGCAGACAGCACCGCACACTGGACAGTGGAATCCCTGGCCAGGGAAATCGGCATGTCGCGCAGTCGGTTTGCCGACCGTTTCCGCCATCACCTGTCCATGAGCCCGATGGCCTATCTGTCGGAGTGGCGACTGCAAAAAGCGCTTTCCCTGCTCGACAATTCGCAGCATAGCGTCCAGCAAGTTGCCATCCAGTCCGGCTATCAGTCGCCGGCGGCATTTACCCGTGCCTTTACCGGAAAGTTCGGTATCGCACCCAGTGAATACCGAAGACAGGCTGGCTGATTTTTTCTTTTGCTATCAAAAAACATTCCTGCCTTTGCGGATCGTCCTGATCTGTTTGCTACCACGCCCGAATAACGGCGGTTTTATTGTTCCAGGCTCCCTCGCGCACTACGTTGAAAAGGACTTCAACAAACCCGCGAGGATCTCACCATGCAACGCATACCCCCGGTTGATACCAACCAGCCACCGGAACAGGCCGCACCATTACTGGCCGCAGTAAAAAGCAAAATGGGGATGGTTCCCAACCTGATGGCAACCCTGGCAAATGCGCCGGTGGCCCTTCAGTCCTATCTGGATTTTTCCGGCGATCTTCAGCAGGGAGCGCTACCCGCCCGGCTTCGTGAACAGATTGCCCTGGCAGTGGCAAACCGTAACGGCTGCCAGTACTGCGCCAGCGCTCACGCCATGCTTGGCAAACAAGCCGGCCTTTCCGAAGACGACATCCGGAGCGGTCTTGGCGGGGAAGCCGGTGATCCGCAGGAAAATGCCGCCCTGCGTTTTGCTGTTGCCATTGTGGAGCGTCGCGGCCAGGTCAGCGACCGGGACCTGGAGGCCGTCCGCAATACCGGGTTCGATGATGGCGAGATCGTGGAAATTATCGCCCATGTGGTGCTGAACACTTTCACCAACTACCTGAACAACGTGGCAAACACGGATATCGACTTCCCTGTCGTGTCCCTGAAAACCGCGTAACGCTCACGAAAAGGAGACTTACCATGAACCTGAAAACCGTTTTTTCACCGCTGATCCTGGTCGCCCTGTTCGCCCTGCCTCTGCAACCGGTAATGGCTGCGGACGAATACAACACGGCCTCAGGACTGACCGCCGTTGGTGCGCCTCTGGGTCTGCACGGCATCGACCCGGTGGCTTTCGTAAAACTCGGAAATCGCCAGCCAGGCATCGCTCAGTACACGGCAGTCCATGACAACGTGGCCTATTACTTCCAGACAAAGGAGAACCTGAAAGCCTTCAAGAAAAATCCGCAAGCCTACCTGCCCCAGAACGGCGGCTACTGCACTTTCGGGGTTTCCGTGGGCAAAAAGTTTGATGGCGATCCCCGCTACGCGGATGTGATGGACGGAAAACTCTATGTCTTTCTGAACGAGGAAATCTTCAACGCCTACCAGCAGGACAAGGTCGGCACCATCGACAAGGCCAACAAGCAATGGCCAAAGATTCGCAGCAAGGCAGCGGAGTCGCTGTAAAGGTTATCCGGGCGCCCGCGTGGCGCCCTTTGCGAATTGTCACTTTTAAAAAGACAGAAAGGAGAGGAATGATGGAAGGCGTTTATTTTTACCTGACCCTGAGTGGTCTACTCACTATTTTCCTGTGGTTTCCCTACATAATTGCCCGCTTGTTTGCCTGGGGATTGCCCGGATTGCTTCACAGCTACCCCGAAAATCCGCCCGAGCTCCCTGCCTGGGCACAACGCTCACAGCGAGCCCACCTTAATATGGTGGAGACCCTGCCGGCATTGCTGGCGGTTATCATCCCCGCATTGGCACTGGCTCCCTCCACACTGTCCAATACTCTGGCCTGCTGGATGCAAGTGTTCTTTTATGCACGGGTAACCCATGCCGTTGTGTTCACATTGGCCATTCCCTATCTGAGAACACCCACATACCTGGTTTCATGGATTGCAATCGTAATGATAGCGGTGCACACCTTGCGCATAATGTAACGGCAGGCTTGACGTTACTCATATAAAGGGGGCTTGCAGGGTTCCAACAGGAGCAGCCGATTCGGTTATGCTTGGCACTCACTCCTGTAACGATAGTCAGCCATGTCAGCCTCTACAGACATTTATGCCGTCGCCCGGGTACTCAGCCGGGCGTTCTTTCACGATCCACTGTTTGGTTATTTCTTTCCGGACGATCAACATCGTTTGGCACTGTCCCAGCATACCTTTCTCTTTCTGATTCGCCATGCGAACCACCGGGGAGAAATCTGCACTACGCCAGGCAACATTGACGGCGCTGCCGTGTGGCTGCCGTCTCGGGCATTGCACCGCAGTGTCCTGGATATGGTTCGCTTTGGCGCCCTGCCCATGTTGCGCCAAGGGCCCGCGGCAGTGAAACGGCAGGTGGATGCCGGGGAAGCCATGCAAGAAGTGCATGACCAGCTGATGCAAAAACCTCACGCCTATCTGTTATTGCTGGGGATTGATCCGCAGAAGCAGGGCCAGGGGCTGGCCACACGGCTGTTGCAACCGACACTGGAGCGGCTGGATCGGGAAGGACTGTCTGCCTACCTGGATACCCATAACCCGGACAATGTGTCGCTGTACCGGCGCTTCGGGTTTGAGGTGGTGCACGAGGCGGTGATGCCGGGGACGGATGTGCGGCATTGGGCGATGGTGCGTTGAAAAGCAATTTTTCACCACAGAGGCCACAGAGTTCACTGAGGAAAAACCCTCTTCGTCTCTGTGTTCTCTGTGCCCTCTGTGGTGAAACCGTTTTTGCCTGGGGTTATCTTTCGTTTCTCGTGAATCGCTCTGCGGTATCTTTTCAGCCTACGCCCTGGCTTTTCAGGTAATCGTCGTAGCTGCCGTGGAAGTCGACGATGCCGGTGGGGGTGATTTCGATAATCCGGGAGGCCAGGGAGGACACGAATTCCCGGTCATGACTGACGAACAGCAAGGTACCCGGGTAATTTTCCAGCGCCAGATTCAGAGACTCGATGCACTCCATATCCATGTGGTTGGTGGGCTCATCCAGCAGCAGGATGTTGGGCCGTTGCAGCATGATCTTGCCGAACAGCATGCGCCCCTGCTCTCCCCCGGAGATCACCTTCACGGACTTGCCGATATCTTTCTGGGAAAACAGCAACCGACCCAGGGTGCCACGGATGACCTGTTCGTCGTCTTTTTCCTGGCCCCACTGGTTCATCCAGGCGAACAGGTCCATATCGTCGGCGAAGTCGTGGGCGTGGTCCTGGGCGTAGTAACCCAGCTCGCTGTTCTCGGACCATTTCACTTCCCCGGCGGTGGGTGCCAGATCCCCCACCAGACAGCGCAGCAAGGTGGATTTGCCAATGCCGTTGGGACCGATGATAGCGATGCGCTCACCCACTTCCACTCGCAGGTCGAGACCGGAGAACAGCGCCTCGTCAAAGGATTTGGCCAGCCCCTTCACTTCCAAAGCGTTGCGGAACAGCTTCTTGTCCTGCTCGAAAATAATGTAGGGATTCTGGCGGCTGGAGGGTTTCACTTCATCCAGCTTGATCTTGTCGATCTGCTTGGCGCGGCTGGTGGCCTGCTTGGACTTGGAGGCATTGGCGCTGAAACGGCTGACGAAGGTTTTCAACTCGGCGATCTGTTGTTTCTTCTTGGCATTGTCCGCATGCAGGCGCTCGCGGGCCTGGGTGGCCGCGGTCATGTATTCATCATAGTTGCCCGGGTAAACACGCAGCTCGCCGTAATCCAGGTCCGCCATGTGCGTGCAGACGCTGTTCAGGAAGTGGCGATCGTGGGAAATGATGATCATGGTGCACTGGCGCTGGTTGAGCACGTCTTCCAGCCAGCGGATGGTGTTGATGTCCAGGTTGTTGGTGGGCTCATCCAGCAACATGATATCCGGGTCGGCGAACAGGGCCTGGGCCAGCAGTACACGCAGTTTCCAGCCCGGGGCAATCTCACTCATGGGACCGAAGTGCTGCTCCACCGGAATATCCAGGCCCAACAGCAGCTCACCAGCGCGGGATTCGGCGGTGTAGCCGTCCAGCTCGGCGAATTCCGCCTCCAGCTCACCGGCGCGGATGCCGTCTTCCTCGCTCATTTCCGCCTTGGCGTAGATGCCGTCGCGCTCTTCCTTGATCTTCCACAACTCTTCGTTGCCCATGATCACGGTGTCTACTACCGAGTATTTCTCGTAGGCGAACTGATCCTGGCGCAGCTTGCCGATGCGCTCGTCCGGGTCCTTGGACACATTGCCGGCGGACGGCTCCAGGTCCCCCCCGAGAATCTTCATAAAGGTGGATTTGCCGCAGCCGTTGGCGCCAATCAGGCCGTAGCGGTTGCCGTTGCCGAATTTCACGGACACGTTTTCAAACAGCGGCTTGGCACCGAACTGCATGGTGAGGTTGGCGGTTGTGAGCAATGTTTTGTACCGGTTGGAAAAGCGAAAAGCGCCGCTGACAGGCGTCAACGGCGGCGGAGTGCGCGAAGCGCGCGCATTGTCGCACAGTGGTCGCTTCCGGGACAGAGCCAGAAGCGGGTGCGGGATCCTAATAACCGGTGAACAGCTCGGCGGATTCACCTTCCAGCACGTAGCCTGCGGTGCCGTATTCGGTGTCCTGGCTGGACACCTTGAGGGTGCCTTCCAGCCACAGGGCCTCGAACACCAGATCCAGCGGCACGCCCTGCCCTTTCATCTTCACCAGAATAATCTGGTTACGGGGCGGCGGCGGCGTGTGGATACAGGCACCGAAGTACGGCACCAGCAGGAATTCACGTACGTATTCCTCGTCGCCGTCCAGTGGCACCCCATAGCCGGGTAGACGCACGACGGTGTTATCCAGCTCAGCCTTCAGGGGCGCTTCGCGCCAGGCCTTGTCGATGGCATCCATCATCTGCTCGCCACGGGCATCACCGTCGTCGATATCTTCCGCTGGCTGATCACCGTAAATCTTGCTGAATAATCCTTCATAGACGGCATTGGGGTCGTAGTCCGCTGGGACCAGGTCGTCCCATTCCAGTTCGCGGGCAGCCCAGCCCGGCAAGCTGATCAACAGACAAAGAAGGATGATCAGACTACGCATATCAGTTCCTCGGGGTCAGGCCATCGGCCAGGCTGTTGCGGAAGGCTTTTTCCGCGGGAATCAGGCCGGCCAGGGAACCAGCCAGCAGGATCGCAGCAAGTGCCGGCAACTCACGCAGAGCCAGGAAGGTTTCCGGCAGGCGCAAGGACCATTCGGCCAGTGCCAGCGGCGCCAGTGCCCACTGTGCCACAAACAGCAGCACCAGCCCCAGCAGGCTGCCGATCACCGTGACAAACAGGCTCTCGCCCACGATCACCCCATAGACGGCGCGCCGACCGGCGCCAGCGGCGCGCAACACCGCCAGTTCATGGCGGCGCCCTTCCAGGGCAGCCAGAATGGTGGACACCAGCACCAGCAGCGCCACCAGCAGTACCGCCATGGAAGTGGCACGCAGGGCGTTTTCCCCCACCGCTGTCATGCGCCACAGCCGCTGCAGCTGGACACCGGGAATGATGGCGCTGAGCGGCTCGGCTTTATAACGGGACAGTTCCCGCTGCAGGCTGAGCACGGCGGTACGTCGTTGCAGTCCCAGCATGACCGCATTCACGGAATCCGGGGTATCGGCCTGCTGACCCGGCAGCGGCGGCAACCCGGAACGAAACTGGCCTCCGCTGTGAATGGCGGCCATGCCGGCCAGGGAAATATGCACACTCTGATCCACCGGCGTGCCGGTGGCTGCCAGCACGCCCACCACGGTAAAGGGGTGGTTGTCGTGTTCGATAATGGCCGGGCCGCTGGCGCCATGGGCCAGCACGATATCGTCACCGAGCCGGTAACCGAGGCGCTGGGCCACGGCACTGCCCAGTACCACCTGATCCGCAGCGGTAAACCACTCGCCCCCTGCCAGCGACAGGGCCTGATCCCGCCCATAACGGTAATGGGTCAGATAACTGCCGTTGGTGGCCACCACCGGGAAGCCACGGTGGGAGTCACCCAGGGCGATGGGAATCCACCACTTCACGTCCGGGTGGTCGGCAAGATGCTCCACGGTGTCCCAGCGAATACCGGCCGTGGGATCGCTGAGCCGGAACACGCTGTACAGCAGGATATTCATGGGACCGCCGCGGGCACTGACAATCAGATCGATGCCGGACACAGTGCTGGCAAAGTTGGCGCGTACCTGGTGACGCAGGCGCTCGATGCCCACGATCATCACCAGACTCAACGCGATGGCCACAACAATCAGCGTTGCCGAGGTTTTCCGGGTACGCAGCGAGGCAAGAATGATCCTAGGCAGCATGGTGCCCTCCCCCGTTCAGTTCGGAAAACGCCACGCTGCGATGGAAACGGTCGGCCACCTGACTGTCGTGGCTGACCATCAGCAAGGCACTGCCGGCGTGTTCACAATGCTCGCAGAGCAATGCCAGCAGGGTATCGCGGCTGTGGCTATCCAGGGCCGAAGTGGGTTCGTCAGCGATGATCAGATCCGGTTTGCCGAACAGGGCCCGGGCCGCAGCCACCCGCTGTTGCTGGCCGAATGACAGCTGCCAGGCGGGCAGAACTGACGTGGCTGCATCCAGCCCCAGACGGGTCAGCAGCTCCTGTGCCGCAACCCTTCTCTGCTTGTTGTTGCCGGCCGTTTCCCGCTCACAACGCCGCCGTGAGAACCCGGCGCTAAGACAGACGTTATCCACCGCAGTCAGGTATGGGAGCAGGTTGAAGGCCTGAAAGATGACACCGATATGGTCCGCCCGAAAAGCGTCCCGGCGCCGCTGCGACAGAGAAGAAAACGGTTTTCCCGCCACCCGGATATCACCCTGCTGAGCCGGCCTGATGCCGGTAATCAGTGACAGCAAGGTGCTTTTCCCGCACCCACTGGGGCCATGAAGCAGTACCCGCTCACCGGACTGCAGGGCAAAGTGGTCAATATGGATGAAAGGCCGGGCTTGGCCCGGGTGCTGATAACGCAGGTTATCCAGTTCAAGAACCACAGTTACTCCAGGGGAATGCGGGTGTCACCGGGAGTCAGGCGCAAGGCGCCCTGCCCGTCCGGCAATAACAGAACGACCTCGGTGGTCAGACTGGAAAAAATAGCCAGGAAAGGCAGGGAAACCGTGGTCAGCTTGTCCGGAGACTGACACTGAAAAGTCCATTCCGCTTCCACATCCGCATGATGGCCATGTTCATGGTGCTCATGTTCGTGGTCGTGCTGCTGACGTTCCGGAAACAGTGCCGCGACTCCGTTACGGGTTTCATGGCTGAGCCTGCAGCCGGCGGCTGCAGGCAACTGCGGCTCACTCACCTGCTTCAGACGATCCGCATAGCGAACCCGGGCGGCGGCATCCACTGGCGGTTGCTCGGTGCCGAGAATATCCATCAGCGGCGCCCGGAAACTGACGGTCAGGCTATGCCCTTCCACCACCACCGCCGCGTCGGCCAGTCCATGCTGATGCACCCCGGCGGCGGCAGCCGGATTGCCGAGCAACATCAATAACCCGAGCCCTAACCCGGCCAGGCATTCAAGCCGTACGAATCTCTTCATGATGACTCTCACATTCCTTGCAGGCGCGGATGTTGCCCACATGCGTGGCGACCAGACAGATTCCGACCAGGCTGGTGAGCAGCGGTTCCCACAGGGTGTCGTGCAGCGCCGCTTCAAAGGCGGTGAGCATGCACAATGCGATCAGCGCCAACAGGCCGGGCAACAACACCTTGCGCCGCCGATGCTTGCGGTAACCGGCAACCATGGCAAGCACACTGACCGGCACAATCAACGCCAGCAACGCCTGGTGAAACAGCTCATCCACCCCGCCAACCACCGACAGAAAGCCAATGGCAAACAACCCGGCAACGCTGGCCACACAATGAATCATACACAAACCGGACAGGGCGATGGCCGCCTGGTCCAGACGTAAACGTGACATGGTTGTCTCCCGGTTTTGAGAACAGCTACAAGCTACAACGCGAAGAAAGCTCAGCAGATAACGATAAGCTCGGCGCCCGCGCTTGATTGTGATATTCGCGATGGCAAGCATCGCTTCCCACATCACCCTGAAACGACCCAGAGCCAGTTATTTCCCTGTGGGAAGCGATGCTCGCATCGCGAAATCAACCCTGAAGCGCGGCAATGAAAAGTCTCGTATGTCCCGGGACTTTCCCGCGTTTCCACTTTCAACTTGCAACTGGTTTGGATCACACCGCCAGCATGGCGCGCTATCGCCATAGGGTTTTATAAACGCGTGTTACCTGTATTTAACCCACGTTGCAGTTCGCACAACGGCCATGCACTTCCAGCAAGGGGTTCTGCTGGGTCACAAATCCCAGGCTCTTGATACTCTGCTGCAACTCGCTGATGGCCGCCCCCGCCATGGGGGTTTCCTGCACCGCACCGCAATCATCACAGAGCAGGAACACCGTGCCCTGGTGACCGTGATGGCAGGTGATGTGATCGCAGGCCAGGTACTGGTTGGTGGAGCTGAGCCGGTGGGCCAGCCCCTGCTGCACCAGAAACTCCAGCGCCCGGTAGATGGTGGGCGGCTGGGCGTTTTCCTGATATTGCGCCTTGAACTGGTCCAGCAACTGGTAGGCACTCTGCGGGCCAGATTGGGCCAGCAGCAACGTCATCACCTGACGCCGCTGGGGGGTCATGCGCACGCCCTGCTCGCGGCAATGCTGTTCGGCGCTGGCGAGAATGCGGTCGGTGCGGTTCATGACAGTCCTATATATCCAGTGTGACCAGCAGGCGTTGCTGACCGGGAGACACGGGCGGGGACCGGTGGACCACACCCGAGCCCGGATTATCCCGCCAGGTGTCGCCTTTGAACAGGGCTACCTGGCCGGCCTCCAGTTGTTGCACGCTCTCAGCCGCATAGCGGCCCTCCTGCTCAACACCCGGCACCAGCAGACCGGCAGGCACCGCCGGGGCCGGCAGCCACTGGCTGCCTGGGCCACCGTAGGTACACAGCAGGCGCACGGGAATGCGATCCACATGGAAACGCGGGCACATGGGCTTTTCCAGGGCCGTCACCCTCAGCCCCACACCAGTGGCACCGAACAGACAAGCCATCATGTCCGCCAGCAACGCCAGGTCCTCACGCAGTGGCGCGAAAACCTCCCCTGGCAGGGAACGCTTCATGGAGGCTGGCAGATCGGCCACATCCAGCCAGCTTTTTACCGCCAGTTTCTCCCTGCAGGCCAGTTGCACGACCTGCTGATCCAGCGGGCTATGGCGATCCCACACCGCCACCTGCACCGGGTCCAGCATCACATCGGCGAGCACCCCGGCGTCATCGCGCATCACCAGGCCCGGTGCGGCATAGGCCTTGGGCAATGTCTTTGCACCCATCATCCGGCCATCTCCCACTGCGGGAACGGGTCGTCCAGCTGCTGCCATAATTCCTTGCCGGCGAGCATCTCCTCTTCCGTGAGCAGACAGGCATCCAGCGCGTTGCGGGTGGCTTCCGGTTGCAGGTTGTGGCCGATGAAGACCAGTTCCTGGCGCATGTCGCCGAAGGGTTCCTGCCATTTTTCCATGATCATGGCGCGGTATTCCGGGTCAGTGGGCCAGTGCTGGTCCGGTGCGGTTTTCCAGAACAGACCCGCCGGGCCATGGTGGGCAATCTCGCCGGCCTGGCTCCAGTTGCCGGCAAATTGCGGGCGACTAGCCAGCCAGAAGAAGCCCTTGGAGCGCAACAGGGTGCCGTAGGGCCAGGGCTGTTGCAGAAATTCCCAGAACCGTTGCGGATGGAAAGGACGACGGGCTTCATAGCTGAAACTGCTGATGCCGTATTCCTCGCTTTCCGGCAAGTGTTCGCCACGCATTTCCTTGAGCCAGCCCGGCGCCTGCTGGGCTTTTTCAAAATCGAACAGGCCGGTGTCCAGCACCGCATCCAGCGGCACCATGCCGTGCCTGATGGGTATGATGCGAGCCTCCGGATTGAGCAACCGCAGGGTGGCAGTGAGCGTTTCGAGATCGGCCTCACTAACCAGGTCGGTTTTGCTGATCAGCAGCACATCGCAGAATTCCACCTGTTCCACCAGCAGGTCCACCACGTTGCGCTGATCCTCCTCGCCCAGGCTTTCACCGTCTTCCTGCAAGGTGCGGGCACTGCGGTAGTCGCGCAGGAAATTCACCGCATCTACCACGGTGACCATGGTATCCAGCCGCGCCACCGTGGACAGGCTGTCGCCGTTTTCGTCTTCGAAGGTGAACGCTTCCGCCACCGGTAGTGGCTCGGAAATGCCGGTGGACTCGATCACCAGATAATCAAAACGCCCCTCCCGGGACAGCCGGGTCACTTCCAGCAACAGGTCTTCGCGAAGGGTGCAGCAGATGCAGCCGTTGCTCATTTCCACCAGCTTTTCTTCGGCACGATTCAGGGACACCTCATTGCTGACCAGCGCCGCGTCGATATTGATCTCGCTCATGTCGTTGACGATCACTGCCACGCGCAGGCCGGCACGGTTGTTGAGAATATAATTGAGGACGGTGGTTTTCCCCGCGCCAAGAAAACCCGACAACACGGTAACGGGTAGCTGGCGCGCGGGAGCAGCTTGCTGGGTAGTCATGAAATCATCCGGTTCGTGAATGGGCATAGTGTCTTTCGTTGGCTTCCAGCCGGGTTTAGCAGGCTGCTGGGCGGCATCCATGTAATCAGCCTTGGGCATAGCCATCAGGGCCTTTCACTGAGCACGTCCGACATGATGGACCTCTTTTTAAGTTATGTTATAACATAACAGTTGATAAACACAATCACAGAAACGGAAATCATGCCCATGGCATTCCCGATTCCTGCCAGCTATGGCGAATGGCGGCATTGCATTACTGAGGTTTGCGGACTGGCTCTGACAGAAGCCTTCATACACCAGCGCCTGGCGGCGCTGGAAAATCCCGATGACTACATGACCCGGAACGTTATCGCTCTGTACGGAGAACCCCACAGGCGACAGACCCGGACCTGGTTCGCCCGGGCTCTGAACGAGCTTACTGGTTCCCCTGCTCTGGACCGGCGTTGAAAGGCTCCACCTGGTAGCCCGCATCCTCAAACATCACCCGCAGGCTGTCCGGACCACCCAGATGCAGGGCGCCGACCAGCACCAGGTTCGGCGTGCCTTTGGTCATGGCCTGCTGGATTTTTGGATACCACTGGCGATTACGCTCGATAATCAGGTTCCGGTAGATACCCGGGTATTCGGTCTCCATTTCATCGGCACCCAGCAAGGAGTAGAGGGCATCCATATCGCCTTTTCGCCAGGCGCTGATTGCCTCTTCCATCATGCCATCCATGTGTTCGATGCCTTCCAGGGAGGACTCGATCAGGGCGTCACTGTTCTCTTCATTCAGCTGCGCCATGAAGGACAGCAAGGTATCACTGGATTCCAGAAAACCCAGTGTCTTGCCTTGCTGGTTGGCCCGGGTGAAATAAAATTCGTCCACCCCCCGGCCAAAGCCCTGGCGGCCCAACTCATGGACGGTCATGGCCATGGAAACCATGGCCGGCTTGAAGCCCTGATAGGTGACCAGCGGAAAATTGGCCTGGGCGGAGTAATCCTGCAATTGCCGCCAGACCGGAGCCGACAGATCATCTTTCAGGGTGCGCCCGGACGGCTGCATCATCATCTGCGTCAGTCGCCGGGAAAACGCCGGCGTGGCCGACTCGGACAAATTGGATTCCAGATACACCTGCCCCGCCTGCTCAAAGGCCTGCTGCATGGCGGCCGGTGGCGGCAGATCCGCCGGACGCAGGAAATGCACGGTGGCTCCCAGCCGGATACGTTTGCCATCCTTGCTGACTTCCCAGACCGGATCCGCCTGAAGCCAGGGCGCCAGAGACAGCACAACCACCAGCACCGCAAACCGTCGAATCATCGATAACCCCATCACAACCCCCATTGTTTTCTTCCAGTGTGGTCAGCTTGCGGTGAAAAAGAAAGACAGATGCGACCCAGAATACTGGGGTTATTCTCCAACGGTTCGAATGCGAGGATGCTTTGCAAGAAACCCGGGCTGGCGAACCGGAAAGTCACGTTATTGCAGTAAAGGCAACAACCCGCCGAGCGCCCCGGCGGCGATCAGATTCAATACGATACCGGCGCGAATCATGGTCCTCTGTGGGACATGTCCGCTGCCGTAGACCATGGCATTGGGCGGTGTGGCCACCGGCAGCATGAAGGCGCAACTGGCGGCAAACGCTACCAGCAGGGCAACAGTGACCGGGTCGGCGCCCACCGAAGAGGCCACCGGCATCAGCAGCGGCACCAGCAGGGCGGCACTGGCGGTATTGCTGGCCAGCTCGGTGAGAAAGATCACGAAGGATGCGATAACCAGATACACCAGCCAGGGCTGTCCGCCAGGTAGCACCTGACTGATACCGTCTGCCAGCCAGGCACTGGTACCGGAACTCTGCAGCAGCATGGACAGCGTGATCCCGCCTCCAAACAACAGCAGTACGCCCCAGTTCGCATGCGCTTCAATATGCTGCCAGCTCACGCAACGGCTAATCCCCAGCAGGACAATGGCCATGCAGGCCACCCAGCTATCAAAGGATGTCTCGATGCCCAACCTGTCCCCCAGCGGTGCACCGAGGATCCATAACCCCACCGTCAGCAGAAAAATCGCCAGCGTCATTATCGCGCCGGGGGAGGTCGGGAAAGGCAGGTTGGTTTTCACATCCACTCTTGGCAGATTGGCTTCCGGGCGGGTGGTGTAAAACAGTACCAGCAGGGCCAGCGGAAACAGCAACAGAAACGCAGGGATACCCACAGCCAGCCAGTCGTTGAATGACCAGCCAAGCGCCGCTGCCGCAATGGCATTGGGGGGGCTGCCCACCAGGGTGGCCATGCCGCCGATATTGGCGGACCAGGCCAGGGCCAGCAGCAGAAATATCCGGTAACGGGGATGGCTGTCGGCCAGGGGGGCAGACAAACCCAGGGCGATGGGTAACAGCATGGCAGTGGTAGCCGTATTGCTGATCCACATGGACAGCAGTGCTGTGGTCACCGCCAGCAAGAACGCCGCTGGCAACGCCCTGCCCCCGGCAAGGGTGAGCAATCGTTGCGCCAGCCAACGATCAATACCGTGCTCGCCCAGCGCCGCCGCCAGGGCAAAGCCTCCCAGAAACAGTGCCACGACGGGATGGGCAAAGCCGGCCAGCGCGCGATCCAGGTCCGCCAATCCCAGACCCACGCCAAGCACCGGCACCAGCAGCGCGGTAAACGTGAGCGGAATGGCTTCACTGAGCCATAGCAGGCCGATCAGCACAAACAGGGCCAACCCGGCTCCAATTTTGGGGTCAGCAGGGAGAAGGTATGCCATTACAGCGGCCACAACGGCCATGGCAATCAACAGGAATCGCATGGTTGTTATTCTGTTGCCGGTTCAGCCCGAGCTTACTTACTGCCTGCGGTAATAACCAGTGTCCACACTGGAACAACCTCTCCCTGACCTCACAGTACCGGCATGCTAGGGTTAGGCCCCATGGATACGATTAAACAACTCGAAACGGCCATGGGTCAGGTTGTCGGTTTTCTCTGGGGGCCACCGCTGGTAGTCCTGCTGGTAGGCGGCGGTCTGTTCTTCCTGTTTTATTCCCGCCTGCTGCCCTACCGCTACCTGCCGCAAAGCGTGCGCCTGCTGTGGCGTAAACCGGACCAGGATGATCCCGGGCAGCTTTCCCATTTCCAGGCCCTGAGCACCGCCCTGTCCGGCACTCTGGGCATGGGCAATGTGTCCGGGGTGGCCATTGCCATCGCCATGGGCGGACCCGGCGCGATTTTCTGGATGTGGATCAGCGCCCTTGTCGGCATTGCCACCAAGTTCTATACCTGCACCCTGGCAGTGATGTTCCGCGGTCAGGACAGTGAAGGCCAGTGGCAAGGCGGGCCCATGTATGTGGTGCGCGAAGGGCTGGGGAAAAAGTGGCTGCCGCTGGCCTATTTCTTTGCCGTGGCCGGCCTGTTGGGCACCATGCCGATCTTCCAGATCAACCAACTGGTACAGGTGCTGCGCGACACCCTGGCGATTCCCGCCGGCCTGGCCAGCGATGATGCCCACTTCACGTTTGACCTGATGGTTGGCCTGGGACTGGCGCTGGTAGTGATGGTGGTGGCGCTGGGCAAACTGCCCCGGCTGGGCCGGGTTACCGGCATGCTGGTACCGACGATGGTGGCGGGCTATCTGCTGCTTACCGCTGTGGTGCTAATCAGCCATGCAAGCGAAATCCCCGCCGCTTTTGTAATGATTTTCGAGGACGCCTTCAGCGGCAATGCCGTGGCCGGCGGCGTGGTGGGGAGCGTGATCATTACCGGCATCCGCCGGGCGGCGTTTTCCAACGAAGCCGGCATCGGTACCGAAGCCATGGCCCATGGCGCCGCACAGACCAAAGAGCCTATCCGTGAAGGCATGGTTGCCATGCTTGGGCCGGTAATCGATACGCTGATCGTGTGCACCTGCACTGCCCTGGTGATTCTGATCAGCGGCGTCTGGCAAAGCGGTGAAAGTAACGGTGTTACCCTCACCGCCAACGCCTTCAGCGACCTCTTTCCCCACGGTGGCGGGATCATTCTGGCGGTGCTGGTCTCTCTGCTGAGCCTGAGTACTGTCTTTACTTTCTGGTACTACGGCAGCAAATGCCTGGGCTTTCTGATCGGCGCAAAATACCAGCACCATTACATCTGGTGGTATCTGGTACTGGTGGTACTGGGTGCGGTGGCATCACTGAAACTGGTGGTCAGCCTGATTGACTCCATGTACGCGCTGATGGCGATCCCGACCATGACCTCTGCCCTGCTGCTGGCACCGAAGGTGAATCAGGCAGCGCGACGATACCTCAAGTCGTCGCAAGCACCTCAGTAAGCTGATCGAAACCGGTAAGGTGCCAGTCCGTTTCTGCCTGATACTTGCCGGTTTTTTGGGGATCGTAGAAACAGCTGATCATCTCGGCCCGACGGGCGGCCTGCAGGTCATAGATAAAGTCTCCCACATAGACCAGGTTGCCAGGAGGCAGTCCCCAGGCGTTGGCGATATGCAGCAGACCATCCGGCGCCGGCTTTGGCGGGCAGTCCTCTCGCGCCAGCAACATGTCCACCCGGATACCCAGACGGGACAGGGTCAGGTCCGCCACTTCCCGGGCATTGCGGGTAAGAATAGCGGTGGGCAGGTTACGGCGTTCGCAATACTGCAGGCAGTCACGGGCACCAGGCATCCATTCCGCCCGTTCGGCGCCCCGACGTTCATGCTGCAGAACAATCTGCTCCGCAGCCTGGCGCGCCTGTTCAGGCAGTGACGCAATATATTCCAGCACACCCAACCCATCCGGGCAGGTCAGCTCGCGGCGGATGGCGGTAAAGTCGAGACGCGAATCCACCAGGGTGCCGTCCAGATCGAAGATCAGTCCCTGTATCGATGACAGGGCTGCAGGGTCAGGTATTTTCATCAACGTAGTGTACCCCGCTCAAGCGTGAAGCCGGCAACAAGGGCCGCTATCCACCACACAAAATCTGGGTGATACTGGCATTCTGATTCATTAGGGAGTGATGTTTATGAAACGCTTTGGACAAGCACTCACCGGCCTGACCTTGTTGTCACTGGTGCCGCTCGCCAGTGCCGGCGGGATATATATCGGTGGCGGTCTTTACAACGCCTCCGTGGATGAAAAGATCGACAACGTGGATTTTGACGACGACGACACCACCGGCGCCCTGTTTCTTGGCTGGCGTCCCATCGAACTGATCGGCGCGGAAGTGGGCTACTATGATTTCGGTGAACAGGAAGCGGACAACGGCACCAAAATCGAAGGTGGCGCTGTCACCCTGGCGGGGCTGCTGAGTTTCGAACTGGGTCCGGTGGGCCTGTACGGCAAGGCCGGGGTAGCGGATACGGACTTCGATATCCGCAATGCCGCCGGAGACGATGACGACTCATCCACGGATGCCTTCGGCGGGGTCGGTGCCACCGTGGACCTGCTCGACAAGCTGTACGTTTATGGTGAGTTCGTGCATTTCGATAACGATGCGGGCGTAGACATGGTCGGCGCAGGTTTGCGTTACCACTTCTAGGGGCCTATAAAAATTCCCAACCGTCCTGACGCTCTGTGGGAAGCGATACTTGCATCGCTTCCCACATGAGAAATGACGTTTTTCAGAGGTTCGCTTGCAAGCAAGTCCCTGCGGGTAACCGGTCAGGGTGTCTGGGCATGCATCCGGTCCAGGGCCTGCACCCGGGCCAACTCGTTCTCTTCAAACAGCTGTTGCTGCAGCCGGGCCAGAGCCACCTGTTGATCCGTGTGTGACAGGCCACTGTTGATCAGCTGCTCGCGTTGCTGACGATACGCCCCGTAGCGCTGATCCCATTCTTGCCGTTGCTGCTCCAACGCCTCGAAGCGCTCCGCGGCCTGGGCCCCGAAAGTCTGTTCCCGTAATGCCCTGATCTCCGCCTCACTGGCACCCTGCTCTCGCAGTGCCTGGGTACGTTGTTCCAGTTTTACTGGCGCGCGGGTGTCATGAAGCATCTGCTGCATGCCCTGGGGCAAATTCTGCTCAAGGTTGGCCAGCTGTTGCTCGCGCTCGGCAGGCGACAGATCGGCATCCTCAAGCAATGCCTGTCGTTCGATCATGTAACGGTCGTAGGTCATGTCCAGCCCGTAGAAGGCATCAGCCACTTCCGGCCCCAGATAGGCCTGCTGCATATCATGGCGCTGGCTAATGGCCGCACGCATGGCCGTGACGCTGCCATCGTGTTCCGGCAATTGCTCCATGGCGTCGCGCAGGGCCATGTATTGCTCGTAAAGCGCCCAGGCCTGTCGCGCAGCCTGCGGAGGCAATTGGTCTGACAGATACCCCGCCAGACGGGCCTGAATATCCTCCAGGGATTCTTCACCCAACGCCGTCAGAAAATAATCAAATACCTGGCGAATAGCCGGATTGATCAGCAGATCACCATTGGCAGAGACCTGCAGGTCTCCGTCCACACTGGTGCCGCTCAAGGAGGTCGGCATCGGACCCAATTCGCTGGCCCGCTGGCGATAATGATCGTAGCCAGCGGTGTCAGCCAATCCTGGACGTGCAGGCTCAGACACCCTTGCGCCGGCGGTGTCCGTTGCCGTATCTGCCGGGCTGTCCTGCTCAGATGCTCCCGGCAACCCCCAGATCAGTAATGCCGCCATCAATACAAGCAGCACCACACCCACAAGGTAGCGTTTTTCCATGGTTATCCCCTTTTTGTTGTTCTTTGAATTCCTAACTGTCCTCCAGGCCCAGCAGACGACTGAAGAAGGGTGACGCCATCATCTCTTGCCAATCGTGCCGGTTACCCAGCATGGCGATACACAAACGCCCCATGACCTCAATATAACGGGGCATCTCGGTGTGTTCGGCCTGCATGCAAAACTGGTAACCGAGATGCTCGATGCCCTGTACCAGAGATGTCAGCGCCAGATCATCCGGAGGTATCCGACCGTGTTTGACCATACTGGCGTGCAGAATGGCAACGATGCGCTGGTTATGTTCATCGCGATACCGCGAAACCGGTGATGAGCGATCATGCAATTCACGAAATCTTGCCTCCATGAGCAACCCCTGCGAGCGGCCCCAGTTCAGATAACCGCTCAGTGCCATGGGCAGATAGTCATAGAATTCTTTCTGTGGCTGTTCGAAGACTTTTACGAACAACCGCTCCACGTCCTCATTGCAGTGGCGAACAATCTCGTCGATCACATCCACGGCGGAGGAAAAATATTTATAGAAGGTGGGCCGCGACACCTGTGCCTGCTTGAGAATCAGCGCCACTGTAGTGCCATAGGTGCCATACTCCCCGTATACCTCCCGGGCCGCATCAATAATGCGTTCACGGGTGTCCCCGGTTTTTCCGGCAGGCCTTCCCCGCCGTTTCTTTTGCCCTGAACCAGGCTGCATACTTATCACCCTTAACACCGGTGTTACCTTACTACAACTTGTCGCACTGACCAGACATCAGCCCCACAAGCCCATAATTTATTAGAAACAGTACTTTTTTCGTAATGCCGTGCACAGTTAACAGCGTGCTCTTGCCCGCTTATAACAAATCAATATTAACATCACTGTTAATTAATCGCCGCGGTTCCTTTAAGGTGAACCCACTCCCGACCAGGGAGCGCTCGGCGAAGACCCGGCAGTAGCGCCGATAACAATAAACAACAAGGTGATGCCAATGACTCTATCCCGCAGAGCGCCCCTACGCGCGCTCAGTCTAACTCTTTGTATGCTGTTGTCAGCTATCAGCCTTCCCGCCCATGCGGGCTGGTTTGACTGGCTGTTCAAGGACACCTACACCGAAACCCGTTATCCCATCGTGTTGAGCCACGGCCTGTTCGGCTTTGACGACATTGCCGGCTACAACTACTGGTACCGGATTCCCGAGGAACTGCGCCGTAGCGGTGCCGAGGTATATGTCACCCAAGTGGCCGCCGCCAACAGCACGGAGGTGCGCGGCGAGCAGCTGGCCCGTCAGGTGGAAGCCATTATTGCAGCCACCGGTGCGGAAAAAGTGAACCTGATCGGCCACAGCCATGGCGGCCCGACCGTTCGCTATGTAGCGTCGGTGTATCCGGACTATGTGGCATCAGCCACCGCCGTGGCCGGCCCCCACACCGGCGCCCGTATGGCCGATGTATTACTCGGGATACAGGAAGCCCTGCCACTGGCCGGGGATGTCCTCGGCAGCATCGTCAATGCGGCAACCGGATTCCTGGACCTGATTTCCGGTGGCGGCTACGAGCAGGATTCGCTGGCAGCCCTTTATTCCCTGTCCACTCCGGGCAGCACCGAATTCAACAGCCATCACCCGGAAGGGTTGCCGGAAGACGCCTGTGGCCACGCGCCAGAAGTGGCAGATAACGGCGTGCGCTACTACTCCTGGTCCGGCGCCAAGCCACTGACCAATGCGCTGGATATCAGCGATGCCGGCATGGGCCTGCTCGCCCTGCTCTACCTGGGCGAAAAGAACGATGGCTTGGTGTCCAGCTGCTCCAGTCATCTGGGGCTGGTGATCCGCGATGACTATCGAATGAACCATCTGGATGAAGTTAACCAGATCGCAGGCCTGGTCAGCCCTTTCGAAACCAATCCTGCGGCGGTATTCCGCCAGCATGCCAACCGGCTTAAAAACCGGGGACTCTGAATTGGCAAAACAAGAAGAAAAAGTAATGGGAGAGCAGTTTCTTTGAGGGCGCCTCACGGCGCCCTTTTCTTTGGTCCTTCGCAAACGCCAGCGCAATCCAGGGCGCAGGACTCAGTACACCCTACGCAATCTGTCCGACCTCGGCGCTATTTCCCGGGCAAGCGTCACACTGTCATGCGATCGACACTGGCTTTGCCAATTGTCAGCAACGATACTGGTCGGCTGCATTTTTTGCGCGGCCAGCTTGACCTCAAGTGAAGTTGAGATATTAGGGTTCATTAATTCCCGCTGCCGTGTCGAAGAACATGCGCCGGGAACGACTACGTAATATTCCCTGTTGCGAGGAAGACACCATGCCCACCCCCCAAGCCGCCACCCGTCGCGAGTGGCTGGGACTGACGGTGCTGATGCTACCCACCGTATTACTGGCACTGGATATGACCGTGCTGCATCTGGCGGCCCCCCATCTCAGCGCCGACCTGAAACCCACCAGCGCCGAGCTGCTGTGGATCCTAGATATCTATGGCTTCATGATCGCCGGCTTTCTGGTAACCATGGGCACACTGGGTGATCGCATTGGTCGTCGTCGGCTGCTGCTGACCGGCGCCACCGCTTTTGGCGTTGCGTCAGCCCTGGCGGCCTTTGCCACCAGTGCGGAAATGCTGATTGCCACCCGCGCGCTACTCGGCATTGCCGGGGCCACCCTGATGCCTTCTACTCTGTCGCTGCTGCGAAACATGTTTCAGCTGGAGCAGGAACGCACCGTGGCAATTACCGTGTGGATGACCGGTTTCATCGTCGGTAGCGCCATTGGCCCGCTGGTAGGGGGTGCGCTGCTGGAGTTCTTCTGGTGGGGCTCGGTGTTCCTGCTGGGAGTACCGGTGATGCTGTTGCTGCTGGTGTGCGGACCGCTGCTATTGCCGGAGTTTCGTGATGAGGAAGCCGGCGCCCAGGACTGGACCAGCGCCCTGCTGTCGGTGGCCATGGTACTGGCGGTCATCTACGGTCTGAAAGACATGGCACGTAACGGGGCATCACTGATACCGCTGCTGTCCATTGCGCTGGGCCTCGCGATCGGCGTGCTGTTTGTCCGTCGCCAGCGACGGCTGGCCGAGCCCATGTTTGATCTGTCCTTGTTTGCCATTCGTACCTTCAGCACCTCGGTGGCGGCCATGATGCTGACCATTCTGGCCCTGTCCGGCGCCTGGCTGATGGTATTCCAGTACCTGCAGGGAGTCCTCGACCTGTCGCCACTGGAGGCCGGACTGGTGATGCTGCCGCCTGCCCTGGTACAAACCGCAGCTTCGTTACTGATCCCCCGACTGACCCGTTATCTGCCCCACTGGCAGCTGGTCAGCGCCGGGCTGGTGATGGCAACCGCCGGTTTGCTGATTCTGTTGCTGGTGCACAGTCCCGCCCAGATTCCCTTGTTGATCGTGGGAATGACCGTGATGGGCGTGGGTGTGATGCCGATGATGATCCTGGGCACCGACATGGTGGTCAGCGCCGCACCGGCACGCAAAGCCGGTGCGGCGTCGGCCACCTCGGAAACCGCCACGGAACTGGGTATGGCGCTGGGTATCGCAGTGATCGGCAGTATTGGCGCTGCCGTGTACCGGCAACATATGCTGGAACAGCTCCCTGCGGGATTGCCTGAGGAGCTGTCACTGGCTGCCGGGGATACCCTGGGCGGGGCCATCGGTGCCGCCGCGCAGTTGGGCCCGGAGCTGGGCGCGCCGGTGATGGCCGCCGCCCGGGAGGGCTTCAGCCTGGCACTGCATACCAACTCCGCCATTGGTGCAGGGATTCTGGCGATGACCGCCGTATTGGTAGCCGTGATGCTGCACAACCGCACTCCGGACGATGCCGCAAACGCCGAGCCGGCACCGCCTACTTCACCCGATCAACAATAACCCGGGTGTCACCGGCCTCGCTCGGGCCTGCACCGAAGGCCGCCACCAGGGTGGGGCCTTCGTGCAAGCGCACCTGCTGGCGAATTCTGTGGCGCCTGTCACCACTGCTGCCGTAGGCGATATCGAGAGAAAAGCTGTCCTTGCCCAGGCGGTCAATTGCCACGGCATAGCCATCTCCGCTGGCTTGCCAATGGTGACGACTGCCACTCTGGTAAAGACGAATCACCCAGTCGCGGCCGCCCTCGTCATTGCCGTGCTCCACCACCCGGATACCACTGTCCGGTACCCCATGTCGCTCCATCACCAGAAAGTGGAAGGCACTGGCAATCGCTACCAAACACACTACAGCGCTTAACAATAGACGCCATTTTCCCGTCATTGCCGACCTCTATCAGCTAGCTAAAACCCATTGTTCCAATTCCGTTACCTACTGTCACAGTGGAATTGTAATTTTCGGCCAACAGGCGTTAAGTGGATGACAGGATCATTGGAGAAAAGGTGGTATAACAATGAAAATGCACATCATGCCTATTCGCCGGAATCTCAAGTTTCATGTTCCGGATGAGAAGGTACTCAACTGGCACAGTTGGGGCCCCACGGTCACCCAGTTCTTCAACACGCTTTCGCTGTTTTTCCCGGAAGGCGAGCGTTTCTTCATCAATAGCGTGCGCAAGTATCGCGACCGCATTGACGACCCGGAGCTGCAGGAAGCAGTGCGAGCCTTTATTGGCCAGGAGGCCATGCACGGGCGCGAGCATGAGGACTACAACCAGAAGATGGTGGAAGCCGGGCTGCCGGTGGATACCCAGGAAGCCATTGTTTCCAAACTGCTGGATGTGATTTCCAAATACACTCCCAATGCTCTGCAACTCTCCGCCACCGTGGCACTGGAACACCTGACCGCCATTCTCGCCGACATCCTGCTGCGTGAGCCGGACCTGATCGACGATTCGGATGAGTCCTACCAGCGTCTGTGGCACTGGCACGCCCTGGAAGAAACCGAGCACAAGGCGGTCGCCTTTGATGTGTACCAGACCGTATTCGGTACCGGCATTAAGGCGTGGGCCCTGCGCAGTGTGGGCCTGGTCCTGGCCACCACCATTTTCTTCTCGCTGTTCTATCCCTTCTACCTGATCAACACCTGGAAGGTAGGCCAGTTGTTCAATCTGAAAGGCTGGTGGCTCTCGTTCAAGTTCCAGTGGCTGAAACCGGGCGGCCTGCGCCGGGTGGTGATTCCCTGGCTGGACTGGTTCAAGCCGGGCTTCCACCCCTGGGACCACGACAACCGGGAATTTCTGGCAGAAATGGATAGCCTGATCGGCGATGCGGACGGCTATCAGAAAAACGAAGCCGCCTGAGCGTGCCGGGTAAGGCTTTCCCTGGTATGGTTTTCACCACAGAGGGCACAGAGTTCACAGAGAAAAATCGTTAAACCTCTGTGCCCCCTCACATCGCAGGCTGGGTAGGGAGAACTAGCCGCAGGCGTAATCCACCACCTGCCCGACCTGTCACGCATAATCAACGCGATGAGGGTGGTGTCTCGTACCACGAAAAAAGCCCCGCAAGCAGGACCTTCACCACAGAGATTCAGCGTTCACAGAGCCTGTTTTTCCTCTGTGTACTCTGTGACCTCTGTGGTAGATCCATTGCCTTTACGGCCTCTACTTTTTCACCTCCACCCACTGGCCTTTGCTGCGGGCCTGACGGCGGCCGTCGTACATGGCTTCCACGGTCCAGGCCGGCAGGTAGAAACGGCCGGCGAAAGAGGCGTTCAGGTCCACGCTCAGGGTCAGGGCATTGTTGCTGCCGGGCTTCAGGTCGAAGTAATGCATCACCCGGTCGTCGCGCAGATCCTGATAAGTCACCTTCTCGTTATTGCTCGCACTGCCATCCAGACGGCTGCTGGTCAGCTGCCAGCCGGACGGCAGAATCTGGGTCAGGGCCACATCTTCCAGCAAGCGGGAGCCGGTGTTGGTCACCGTCACCTGCGCCGTGAAATCCTGCCCCTGCGTCAGGCGGGCCGGATTGATCGGCGTGTCATTAGCCAGGAACCGTACGGCCAGACTCAAGCCTTCGCTCACTGGCGCCTCGTTGCCCGGTAGCGGGGTACCGGTCTGGCTGAGGGTAACGAACAGCTTGCGGTCGCTGTCATTGCGCACGCTGAGCGACTGTTTGTCATTCCCTTCCCGGCCGCCGGCGTTGAGCGGCTGGCGGGTGACCGGCGAGGTGGCGGCAATATCCTGCCAGCCCTGTTTGCCTTCCTGCCAGGCAAAGCGGTAACCATGATCGCCCCCCTGACTGCCCGCATAACGGGCCATGGCCATCAGTGACCAGGCGGTGGTCTGGGTGCTGTACCAGCTCTGCCCGGACAATTGATCGGCCATGTCCTGGGCCAGCGACCAGGCCTCCTGCTCCCGATTCAGAGCCTGAGCCACCGTCAGGCGAATGGCCTGATCACGCAGGGAGGAGCCGTAGGTGTAACTGGCACCGTCATAGTCCAGATCATCCACATTCAATGTGGTGAGTTCAGCGGCCACATCGCTGAGCCCCATCTGCTGATAAGCCGCCGCCAGCAACCAGCGACCGCTGTGGTAACTGGCGCTGCGGGGATAATCCTGCTTCGCCATCTGCAGGCGCTCACGCAGGCGGTTCATGGCACCCACCTGGGGCTTACCAGCCAGAGCCAGGGTGTACTGGCGATAGGCCTCGGCGCTCCATTCCCAGGGACGATCCCCCAGGGTCTGACTACGACGGGTTTGGTAGTCGACCCAGTCATCCATCATGCCGGCGGGCACCGCATACCCCAGCCTTCTGGCTTCCAGCAGGAAGTGCCCGGCATAGGTAGACCCCCAGTCATTGGCCTGGGCCTGGCCGGGCCAGTAGCCAAAGCCGCCGTTGGCCAGCTGGAAGCGCTTGAGCCGTTCAATGCCGGCGGTAACGTTCGTTTGGATCTCCTGTTGCTGCTGCTCATCCAGTTGCACCAGCTGTTTCAAGTACAACTGCGGCAGCACCGACGACGTGGTTTGCTCAACGCAGCCGTGGGGGTAGCGCAGCAGATAATTCAACCGTCGCTCCAGCCCCATGGCCGGCAGGGCACTCACTGCCAATGTCGCGCTGTTGGTACCGGTCATGCCATGGGGCTGATAATCCAGCGCCCAGGTTTCCCCTTTCTCCAGCACCTTGAAGGTATCGCGGGTGGTGGGCGGATTGGCTGCCCGTACCGGCAGGTGCACGGTTTCGCTGGCGCGATGCTTGCCCCCTGTGGCCGTCACCGTGACCGAGCCGGTGCCTACCCGGTCGTTGGCGCGCAGGCGCAGCATGGCGATCTGGTCCGACGGTCCGGTAAAGGTCATCGCCGCCTCACCGGTTTCCACGCTGAACAGGTCATCATCTGCCTGCACGGACAGCGTGACCTGCTTCACCGCGTCGTCGGTGACGAACACCGTTACCGGCAAATCCACGGTTTCTCCCGGGCCCATGACCCTCGGCAAGGTACTGAGCACTGCCAGTGGCTGGGTCACGGTGATGTCCTGATCCGCCTTGCCGTAGGCGCCATTGTCACCGGCCACCACCATGGCCCTGACCTGCCCCATATAGGGCGGCAGGCTGATCTCGTGAGTGCCGCTATCACCCGCATCCAGGGTGAAGGGGCCGAGGAATTTCACCACCGGCGGGAAACGCCGCCGCTGTTTTTCGCGGCCATCATCGGCGCCATCGGAGCCGCCCAGGGCCAGAAGCCGATCCAGCTCGGCGCCGTAGGCACCGACCACCATGTCGAACAGATCCCAGGTGAGCACACCCAGGGCCTCACGACGATAAAAGGCGCCGTGGGGGTCCGGGGTGCGGTAGTTGGTGAGGCCAAGCAGGCCCTCGTCCACCAGCGCCAGGGTATAGGTCATGGCCTTGCCCTGCTTTTCGCTGACCTCCACGGTGAAGCTTTCTTCCGGTTTCACTTTTTGCGGCGCGCTTATCTGTGGCTGCAATCGGGTGGCCGGGTCTTCCACCAGTAACGGCACGATACCGTACAGACGGATGGGCCGGTCGTTGTCGCGCTGGTGCGGTTGCAGCAAAGCCACATGCACATACACGTTGGGCGCCATCTCGGCAGTCACCGGAATCTCCAAAGTCTGAGCCTGGCCACTGGCCGGCAGCCAGTAGTGATCCAGCACCCGGGAACCGTTTTCCAGGCTCACCAACAGGCGGCCTTCGCTGACCGCAGGCAGTTCTACCCGGGCGGTCTCTCCCACCTGGTAACCTTCCTTGTCCGCAGAGAGGGACAAACGGGTAGCCGCATCCTGACTGCCACTGGCCTGGTCGCTGCTCCAGCCCAGATACACGGTCTGCGAGGAGCAGTGATCACTTTGTCGATCGCAGACGCGAATCAGGTGGCGACCCCAGTCATAGTTGTTGCCATCCAGCGTCCATTGGCCCCGGCCTTGTGCATCCGTGGTCAGCTGTGCCTGGGTAACCACCTTGGTATTGGGGTCGCTGATGAAATTGCTCAGGTCGTCGCCGGAGCGGTCCCACCACCAGCGCCAGTCAATTTCGTAGATAGTGATATCCAGCGGCCGGCCGTTCACCGGCTTGCCCTGGCTGTTCACGCTGATCAGGTCGATCGGGTGCTTGCCATCACGGGACAACGCACCGCCCCAACCACTGCCCTGCGGTACCTGCATGCCGACCCAGTATTTGAAGGGGTAGACCGGCACACTGCGAACCTGGGTGCTGTAATCACCGCTGTTTTCGAACACCCGGGTGGTCAGGGTAGCGCGCAGCATACCCGGGGTCTGTTCCACCGGGATGGTGAGCGGGAAGCGGGCCTTGCCCTGCCCGTCCACATTGGCTTCGAAGGCGGTAAAGGGCTCGCTACTGAGGGCGCGGGTGCTGTCATCGAAATGATAGGCATTGAGGCCATCAAAGCGGGTCGTGGTCGCCGCCACCCGCACTTTCACATCCGCTTTCAGATTGGCGGCGGTGGCGCCATTGAGCCACTGGGCAAACAGGCCCACCTGCGCCGCTTCATTGGCAGGAAGCTGCTCGGGTAGTTCCAGGTCAATCTTCAGCCGGTTGGGCTTGATGGCTTCTACCCGCACCGGGGTATCGAAATAGCGCTGCCCCAGCCGGGCCACGGCGCGCCAGTTACCGGTGGGGGCGTCTTCGCGGGTGCTCAGGGTAAAGGCATAAAAGTCCCCCACCGGCTGATCCAGGCTGTAGCTTTTCACCTTGTTACCCCGGGGATCGAACCAGTCCAGAGTGAGCGGGTGGTCGTCGGGCAGCACGTCGTTTTTATCTTCGAGAATAAAGGTCAGGTGGATGTCATCGCCCGGGCGCCACACATCCCGTTCCCCGTAGAAAAACCCTTTCAGACCATCGCGCACGGTCTGGCCGCTGGTGTTGAACTGGTTGGTGGGCAAGGCCCGGTTGCGGGCCACTTTCAGGAAACCGGTGTCGCGATCTTTTACTGCCTGCAGATAGAAAGGCGTGCCATCCAGCTTGAGGCTGGCCATGCCCTCTTTATCGGTAAGGCCCATGCCCACCTGTTGCTGCTGGTAATTGTAGGCCTTCACCACCACCTCGGCGGCGGGCTCATTGTTGTCCAGGGTGGTGGCCACCACGTGCAGGGTATCGTCCTGGCCGCGCTTGGCGATCAGGCCCAGGTTGGAAGCCAGGAAGGCACGGGTGCTGGAGGCCAGGTCGTTATAGCGGTAGTAACTGTCGGAACAGGGGTTGTCCTGTTCGTACCAGCTCAGGTAGCCGGCATCACGGTAATAATCCGCCAACCGGTCCGGTTGGTCCTGTTCCTGCCCCGGGCCTTCGTAGTTGTCCGGCAGGGTTGTCTCACGGGTCAGGGCATTGTCCGGGCAGGTATAAGTGATGTCGTCGCCATCAATGGTCAGGGTGAGATGGACCAGACCATTGGGGTGTTTGGCCATCAGCTCGGTCAGATCCAGATGATAGCGCTGCCAGCCGTCGCCGTTGGCGGGAAGCTCAAGGGTTTTCTGCCACAGATAGCGGCCAGTGCGGGTATCCATGTCACCCTCATCCAGCTCACTGCCCTGCAGATAATTGCCAATATTGTCGTCAAACACCCGGAAGGCCTGCACCTTCACTGAGCGAATACCGACGGCCTCAAAAGGGACGCTGAGCTGCTTGCCATCCGCCAGGATGGTGCCCTTGCCGACAAAGCGCACACCGGGCTTGGTCATCATCAGGGTGATGGTTTTTTCCAGCTTTTCCGCCAGCCGGCCATGACTGGCGGAGCGCAGACCGGCGTCGATCACCAGTGCCACATTCTCTTCCTTGTCATCCTGGGGGTAGACCCGCAGGCGACTGCCGTCCACCTCCAGGCGTGGCGCCTTGCCATTCAGGGTGACCAGGCCGTTGAGGTTCTGGGAGCCTTGCAGGGCCTCGGAAAAATTCACTTCCACATGGGGTTTCGGGTAGTTCACTGCCCGCACATTGGTGACTTCGAAGGCCGCTACCGCAGGGACGTTGTAATGGCGCTCACCTTGATTTTCCACGCCCAGCGAGCTGCCATTCCAGCCCAGGGTCACCTGACTGGCCTGGTCGCCCCGGCGGATACCGGATACGGTAAAACCATGGCGCAAGCCGGCCTTGTCGTGCTCCCAGCTTACCGGGAGGCTTTGATTGTCCTGGCTGGCGCGCAGGCTTTTTTCCACCCTCTCTTCGTCTGCCAGATCCCGGGTTTCCAGGCTGCCGGTGAGCACCATCTGCTCGCCATCATCCGCCGGCAGCAGGGATTGCACGGTCAGGCTCAGTTGCTGGCGCATGACCTGCAGGGGGAATTCTGCCGGGGGTAGCGTTTCATCCACACCGTTCAGACCCTGGGCATAGAGCATCAGGGTCAGGTTTTCACCGGCGGGCAGTGGTTCCGAGGGGTGGATTTCCAGCCGGTCTTCGGCAGTAAAGCGAATGTCCGCCGGTATTTCCGGCACCAGCCGGGCGACACCGGAGACCGGCTGGTCAAGCTTGTCTGCCGCAATGACCGGGTGATTGAAACGCACCACCAACGGGGCCCGGGCACTGATCACCCCGGAGGGGGAAGACGCCAGGTGAGTCTGCCAGCGACTATCCAGCTGTGCCGGCGCGCGCTGAGTGGTTTGCGTGTCGGCTTTATCCTGTTTGGGTGGTGAGTCGGTGGCCCCCTTCTCTCCGGTATCACAGGCGCCCAGTGATAATGCCAAGAACAGCATCACTAACCGGAAAAACGGCAATCCCCTCGTTGACATAATGCGCTTCCAATGCAAATTAATGATCAGGCCAAACATAGCACAACCGTTCCGCAATGCGTGGGCAGATCCACCGCAGTGTCAACGGTTTGGCAAAACTCAAACAGCACACCAATCGGAGTGCCGTCGTGATGCAGAAAAAAGCCGGCTGGGTACTGGCATCCCTGGCCATCGCTTCACTGCTTGTCATCGGGTGGCTGGCCCCGCAGGACCCGGATGAAGCGCGATGGGAGGATTACCTTAGCCGGATTGCCCGACTGAGCCGACAGGAGCTTCCCGCACGGGGCCCACTTCCCCTGCTGACCTATCCCGGTGCCAGAGAGTTACGGCTGCCACTGCCGGAACACCGCGTGGACCTGCTCGATTATCTGGAACTGCGCCACTGTGGCCTGATGGAACTGATCAGCCAGCGCAACAGCGCTCTGGGCAAGCTGCAGGCGGATTCCTTACGGCTCAATCATGAACTGGCGTTTATTCAACAGGCGCGCGCCTGCCTGGAAGAAGACGCCCTGGAGGACCAGGAGCTGGTAAAGATCATGTCGAAGGTGGTGGCCGAAAAGAAAGCCGCGTTGCCGGCCCTGTACTGGAATGTGCTTGCCAGCAGCGAGGAAATACGGCGCTTTTTCAGTCAGTCTCCGTCCGCCAATGTCGGCGACACCAGCGCTGCCTTGCAGAGCCTGCAGCAACTGAGTCACACCCTGGTCGCCCACAAACAGAGCGGCGCGGTGACACCGCTGAAGCTGGAGCCGCTGCTGGAAACCCTGGCCCATAATCAATCCGGCGGCTACCTGCTTCGGCGCATGGCGCTTTCATTGCGTGAGCTGGAGCGTGGTAACCAACTACTGGAGGGCATTGATCCGCAACGCCTTTGCCCCCGCAACCAGGCCAGCACCCGGGCCCGGCGGCTGCGCAATGTGCTGGACAAGGTGTGGGGCCCCAGGGTGCAGCAGGCCCTGGCGGAAAGCCGCCGCCAGCGCCAGTCACTGGCTGACAGCCTCGAACAGATGAACGGTCTGCTGGATTCGCCACCCGCCGCCTTCACCCGCTGGCACCGCCATTACTTCGGCCACAATGGCGTGGAAAGCCGCATGGAGACTGCCCTGGAGCGCCATGTGACCCTGTGGCAGGAGCACCTGGGCGCCTGCGGACTGATGCCGGGGAAGCCATGACTGGCGGGCTTATATGCACTTTCGTGCAAAAATTGACCTGGCGGGCTAAACAGAAAGTCTACAAAGCGAATGTTTCGGCGAACAACTGTCCACATAATGCCAGGCGTCGATGAGGTCCCATCCATCGACTCCGGAGTTTCTACTCCGTGATAGCTCTCCCGAGCCAAACTATTACGGCGCCTTATGGCGCCGTTTTTTTTGGGGGGGAACTCACAGGGTGCTACGTAGCCGCTGTAGGAGCGCCGCTTGAGGCGCGATCCTCGCCCTAGCGAGGACATTGCCCGCAGGGCAATCAGGAATATCAAGGCTCGACAGGTTTCAGAAAGAATGACCGACAGCTCTAGACCTCTGTCGCGTCACCTCGCTTGCACTCGGTTCGCGCCTCGAGAGGCATTATTCGCTACGCTCACCCTTCGGGCCGCACTGCACAACGTGCGTTACTCCGCTACCCTCCTACGGGGATTCCAGAAAGGTTAGCGGCTATATCAATCAATGCAGCATAAATGTGCTGTACTCCAGCTCCCCCATCTTCCGGTTCACCAGCCACAACCCCAACATCACGCACACTGCCAGCGACAGCAGGAAACCGAAGCCGAAGAACTGCGGGCCCAGGTACAGGCTGATGCCGGTAAAGATCACGTTGAGCACGAAAAACAGGCCGGTGAGCAGTACCAGCATGCGGCGCTGGTCCAGATAGCAGAACACGTTGATGATGGCCAGGAACACCACCTGTAGCGCCGTGGCTACCAGCTGTACTTTCAGCAACGGCAGGTAGAGATCGGTGATCCCCAGGGCCGCGAAAATCTGGGCGCCGGCCACCATGATCACCAGCGCCGAGATGGCCTGGATCTTGAGGATCTGGAAGATCCCCTGACGGATCACGAACACCATCTGGTTGCGCATGTCCTCGATATAGGACAGCGAGCCCCCTTCGCGCACCGCATCGTAGAAATTGCTGTAATACTCAACGAAATCGGTTTCCATGCGCACCAGAAACACGGCCATGCCGGGAATCAGCGACAGGTAGGACAGGAACACCGGGATGTCATAGATCAGCGAGGCACGCAACGGACCGATCACATCGCTGCCGGTGCCGCTGTAGAACCAGAACATGGCCTTGTCCGCCCATACTCCGGCGTTATAGAACAGCCCGACAAGCATCAGGCTGGGGTACAGATAACGAGGACCGAACATCTCGAAGGACACCATGCTGCGCGCCGGATAACCGCGAACGATCAATACCAGCATGCCGGCCAGCAATGTCACCTGCCCCAGCAGAAACCCTAGCAGCAGCCCCTCCAGGTCGAGAAAGCGCAGCAACAAGGCTCCCACCACGGTAATCCCGTAACCCAGGGCATAAAGCAGCAAGATGGCCTTGTATTGCTTCATGCCGGACAGAAACACGGTAGCGATCCAGATATTGCACAACACCACGAAGCTGGCCGCCATCAGTACCCGGAACAGAATGCTCTGTTCCGGGAACAGGAACAGAGCCACCAACAGCGACAGCACGCCGGAAATCACCGTGACCAACAGGGTGACACCACCATAGTTGGGCAGAATCAGATCCTCGCGCTGCTCAAAGGCACGATCCGCACAAAAGCGGGTGAACGCCAATTGCACAGTGCCGGTCAGTACCAGGCTGATGGCAATCAGATAGGTCACCGTGACCTGGAACTGGGACACGGCAATATCCGGCACCACCGCCCCCAGGCTGAAAATACCAATGATCAGGATGCCGATAATCGACAGCACCCAGGGCCCGGAGCTGATTACGCCAGCATAGGCATAGGCACGGATCAGGCCCAGCAAGGTATCCTTGCGCAGCAGTTTTCGCAGCTCAAAACCGATACCTGCCATCAGATATCCCCTTCCAGCAGGCCCTGATAAAGCTCACGGTAGGAACCGAACATCTGCTGCTGGGTGTACAGGGTTTCCACCCGGCGGATACCGGCTTGCTGCGCGTCGTGCCAGGCCTGCGAATCACTGAGCAACGTCGCCACCGCCTTACCCAACGCTTCCGGGTCAGCAATGCCAACCACCGAACCGGCCTTGCCGAACGCCCGATCTTCTTCATCCAGCCCTTCGATCAATTGACGGCAGGAGCCCACATCCGTGGACACCGCCGGCACACCTGCGGCAAAGCCTTCCAGCAACACCAGAGGCAAGGCTTCGCTGATGGAGCTGAGTACAATCACACCCACTTTCGGCAGCAACTCGTCGATTTTCTGAAACCCAAGAAACTCCACGTTTTTTTCCAGGCCCAGGCTGGTTACCAGCGAGCGGCACTCCGCGGCATATTCCTTGTCTTCATCCTCCGGACCGGCAATCCAGCCTTTCGCGTCCGGAATCTCGTTGACCAGGGTACGCATGGCACGCAGGAAGGTTTTCACGTCCTTGATGGGTACCACCCGGCCGATCAGGCAGGCGGTCTGGGGGATTTCGGTGCCCCTGGCGGCACGGACTTTTTCCATACGCGGCAGGTCGATGCCGTTGGGAATATTAAGCGTACGTTCGGCGGGGGCGCCGTCTTCCACCTGCCGTTGCCGGTTACGTTCGTACAGGGCCACGATGCGGTTCGATGACTGGTAACACTCACGGCCCAGCTCGGTGAAGAAGTTCACCCACTTCTCGCGGAAGTACGCCATTTCCGCATTGTTCTTTTCCACCAGGCCGCGGTTATCACTGATCCATTCACTCTGGAACAGATCGATCTTGCGTTCCTTGGTATAGATGCCATGTTCGGAAAGCAGCAACGGCTTGCCGGTGCGACGTTTCAGCATGGCCCCCAGAAAACCGGCATAACCGGTGGATATGGTGTGATACATACGCGCCGGGATCAGGTTGCTGGCAATATCATGCAGCACCCACAAGGGCGCATGCATGATGCGCACGGTCCAGAAATAATCCACAAAGGAAGGATCACGGCTGTACTGGCGATAGGCATCAGAGATGAAATCCCAGCTTGCCCTACTGTGCAAAAAGGACTCTTCGGAATAACAACAGCCCTCGCCCAGGCCATCGAGCGTCTTGCCGAGCAATTCTTCCCGTTCAGGGGAATGCTGCCCGGAACGCATCAGCTCATGAAAACGGCGCAGCCGATGGTATGCCTCCACGTCACCCTTTTGCGGTTTCTTCTGTGCCCCACGCTGGAAGTCATGCAGATAATGGACTTCCAGATGCACCACGTTGTCCGGCAGGGTGTACTTCATTTCCCCATAGTCTTCCGGGCGGCTACCGACAAAACAGCAGGCAAAGGTGTATTCGGGAAAACCACGGATAATCTGGTTTACCCAGCTCGACACCCCGCCGCTGACATAGGGAAACGTCCCTTCCAGCAGCAGGCAGATGTCCGCCTTATCCGCTCTGGGCAGCGCCATAGCCCCTCCAGTACTCCACGGATTTATTCAGGGCAGTAAACTGGCTGCCCTCGGGAATTTGTTCCATCAGCAAACGCACCATGGGCAATTGTCGACGTTGCAAAGCAATTTCTGCCAGCCAGGGGTTCACCTGGGCCGGTGATAATCCCAGCCGGCGGGCAAAGACCAGGGACTCCTGAGCCTCACCCAGGTTTTCCTGACTCATCTTGATACGCCCGCGCAACAACCATAGCCCGGCATCTTCGGGAGATTCCATCAGCCCCATATCGGCGTAGAAAGTGGCTCGCTCGAGGGTCAAGGTCATGATGTCGCCACGCACCAGGTCCTGATAACTCAGCTCCCAGTACAACTCCGCCAGACGTCGGGCAAGCCGATAGCGGCGCGACTCCCTGGCCCGCTCCAGTAACTGCAGCGCTCGATCAATATCACGGGTGATGGCTTTTTCCTTCTGGTCGAGAATACCGTAGGCAAGCAGCCGCAGATCCTCATAGGAATCCCCCAGCGAATCGCGCAACAGTCGCCCGGTAATACGACCGGGCATATCCTTGAGCACCAGCAT
>NZ_JABURH010000098.1:2566-6267 GCF_014762765.1 Alcanivorax sp. | reverse complement strand
GGGTAGAAACCGTTCACAAAGACCCCGGCGAGAATCACCACTTGCAGGGTAAGCGCGGCCAGCAAGGCCAGGCCCAGAGTGCGCTGTTTCATGCCTGTCCCTCCCCGCTTTCCGGCGCCACAAGACGCTGCTGGCGACGCCAATAGCGCGCCGCGCCATAGAGCACCGCCGCCGCCACCAGGAACATGGCCGCCGCGCCCAGGTAATCACCGAACAGATCCAGATAGCGCATCACCGCCAGCGCTAATACCAGGGCAATGCCGCTGTAGAAGAACTGGCTGAGTCCACGCCGCAAGCCCTCCTGAATCAGCACAATGGCCGACAATAACGCCAGCAGATTCACCGCCACCGCAAATAGCATGGCATCGTCCCGGCTCAACAAACCATGAATCGCCAGCATCACGAATGGCAGCAGCATGACCAGCAAGCGCCCGCCGGTCTGTCCCAGACGGCGAAACACCAACAATGATGACGCCAACAAGGCCGGCAGCAGCCCCAGCCACAACCCCGGGTCCGTCAACCCGGCCTGCTCATGGAGGTAACCTTCGGAGAATTCGCTGAACGTGAACGGCAGCAACAGCAACAGATAGCCCCGCAGGGTCCATAGTCCGATCAGACTGCCGGCCCGTTGCCAGTGCAAGGCAGGGCGACTGCCCAGCCAACAGACCAGCGCATAGAGCAACGCCAGCAGGCCCAGATTCAGGGTCAGATGCCCGGCCTCGAAATCCGGCCCGCGCGGGTAGCCATAGGCCCAGCCCAGCAACAGATTCAGCCAGCTCACCGCCACTGCCGCCAGCACCAGCATCAGCCCCGCGGACCGGGCCTGTACCGCCACCGTCAGCCCCACTGCCATGAACAAGGCCATGGCCCAGGGCGGCGAAAACTGCCCTTCGGCAAACAGCCAGAGCATGGCCACCGCCAGCATCAGCAGGGCAATCACCCGGCTACGCACCAGCCAGGCCATGGGCGCCACACCCAGTGCCCAGTAAAACAGGCCATCCGGGAAATGTTCGCCCAGGTGGTAGATCTGCGCGATCAGCATGATCGAGGCGCCATAGCTGATGCCGCCGAGAAACAGCCAGCCGATGCCCTCTCGGCGCTGCAGGTATTGATACATTCCCACCCCGTTCAACGCCACAGTGGTGGCAATCAAGCCCAGCATGCGTACTGCCCGGGGGATCGTCTCCCAGTTGGCTGACACCAGCAGCAGGATGGCCATACCGACAAATAACAAGGCCACAGTGACCAGCACCTTGTAGGCCAGTGAGCTGTCGGAATCGTCGTCCAGGCGGGTGCCGTAGCGGGCCAGAATGCGGTTGCCCTGGTCTTCACTGATATCGCCGTCATCCACCCACTGGCGACATTCGCTGCGCAGCTCGCGACGCAATAACCCGAGAAGTTGCATGGAGAGTTCCTTGTGCTTTTCTTCGATCAGACCTGACGAGGTGGCGAAAGGCAACGGCAGGGTGTTACGGAAAATGAGACAAGGCGTTCAATAGCGCCCCCTGTAGGAACGGAGCGTAGCGGAGTAACGCACGTCGTTCCGTGCGGCCCGAAGGGTGAGCGGAGCGAATAACACCTCTTGAGGTGCGAACCGCGCTTGCGCGGAAATCACCCGCAGAGCGATCAGGAATATCAGATCTCGACTGGTTCCAGAATGAATCTCGGACAACCTGGATTTATGTTGCCTCGCTACGCTCGGTTCGCACCTCAAGAGGTGCTCCTACATCCCCCCTGGCCAATGCCCGAATCGCGCCGCCAGCGACGCTCCTACGGAAAGGGAGAGGCTACACCGGCAGGCCGATGCGCTTGGCCTCCATGCGACGCAGGAACTCCAGCATCACCTGGCGATAAAGATCCTCGCCCAACCAGGCGTCTTCCACCCCGGCATCGATGTTCGGGTTGTCGTTCACCTCTATCACTACCACCTGGTCCCCGGACTGTTTCAGGTCCACGCCATAGAGACCATTGCCCATCAGCTTTGCGGCCTTGAGGGCGGCTTTCAGCACCTTGGGCGGGACTTCCTGTACCGGCAGGGTACGGCTGTTGCCGGATTCGGTCTTGCCGCCGCTCTGGTGGTGGTAGATCTGCCAGTGTCCTTTGCTCATGAAATACTGACAGGCGAACAGGGGCCGGTTGTTGAGCACGCCGATGCGCCAGTCGTAATCCGTGTACATAAAGGCCTGGGCCAATACCACCGACGACTGTTTCAGGTAATCCCGCAGGCTGGTGGCCAGCTCTTCGCGGGTCTTCACCTTGCTGATACCCCGGGAAAAACTGCCGTCAGGAATCTTCAACACCATGGGCAGTTTCAGCTCGTCGATCAGTCGGTCAATCTGCTCATCGTCATCGCTGAACACAAAGGCCGTGGGCGGCACCGGCACCCCATTGGCCTGCATCAGTTCCGCCAGGTAGATCTTGTTGGTGCAGCGCAGGATCGAACCCGGGTCATCCATCACCACCATGCCCTCCTGTTCTGCCTTGCGGGCGAACTGGTAGGTATGGTGATCCAGTGCGGTGGTCTCACGGATAAACAGACCGTCGTACTCACCCAGGCGGGTGTAGGCATCACGGCCGATCTGGTCCACGCGAATCCCCAGCTGACGTCCGGCCCGGATAAAACGCTTCAACGCCGCCTTGTCACTGGGCGGCAACGCCTCTTCCTCGTTAACCAGCATGGCCAGTTCGTAGCGGTCACTGCGGCGGCGGCGCGGATTTCGCCAGACACGGGCATTGAACTGCTCCAGGGCCTGGGCAAAGGCATCTTCCTCGGCCCCTTTCAGTTGCTTCAGGGCCAGCGGCTTCAAGGCTTCGATGGTCCACTGCTCGCGGCGGCGGAACTCCACCTTCAGCAACGGACAGGGCAACTGATCGAAAATCTGTCGACCCAGATCAGCCAGGCCTTCCTGGGTGGTATGGCCGAAGTACAGCATCAGCGAGAAGCGATCGCTGCCACTGCCCTTGCGCTTCATGGCCTTGTCCAGCGCCGCTTCGAACTGACCGAAATGCAGGCCATAAAGCGCCTTGCGGCTCAGGTCATTCACTGTTCGTACGGACGGCAACACCCGCTGCCCGCGAGCTTCCGCCAGCAGGGAACAGTAATAGCCGGGGCTGAGGTATTTATAGCTGCGGCACAGGTTGATCACCTGCACTTTCTTGTCGGTACAGACCGGTTGCTGTGCCTGCAGATACTCCCGGGCAGAGAGCAGATGGCGGGCGGGATAGTAGGCGGCCCAGTCTGCCGGGTCGTCGACCAGAATAATAACCTGACTCATGAAAAGCCCTGAAAAACGGAGGCACCGGAAGCGGCACCGATAACCGCGAATGTAGGGCCAGACAGGGAGGGGTAGCAAGGAAAATTTGAGGGGCAATGAATAGTTAATAATGAATAATTAATAACGTCGCGGAACAGGCTCCCAGGCCCTGAAACCACAGAAGCCGCGCCCAGAGTCTGGACGCGGCTTCTGTCGGTGAAGATCGCAACGCGCGGGCGCGCTGCGTTATTCATTATTAACTATTAATTATTCACTGCCTTTTTTCGCTCCCGGATGACCCGCTTTTTCCAGCGCGTCCTGGACTTCCGGCGGCATGTAGGTTTCGTCGTGCTTGGCCAGCACTTCTTCGGCCTCAAAGCGATTGGTGCTGATCAGGGTGCCGTTGGCGACGATGCCCTGCCCCTCACGAAACAGGTCCGGCAGGAT
>NZ_JABURH010000098.1:0-2198 GCF_014762765.1 Alcanivorax sp. | reverse complement strand
CCAGACGTTGACGCACCTGTCCCTGAGCGCGAATCGCCAACGCCATGTTGGCGATAATCAGAAGCGCGCTGACTCCATAGGCGCTCCAGACATAAAACCCGTGTTTTCCCATGGCCAGGAAGTCGGCAAAGCTTTCAAAAGCCATCAGCGATTGCCCTCCTTCACCAGTTTGTTGACCCACTTGCTGCGCCGTTCCCGCCACATGACTTCGGTGCGCGCACGCAGCAACACATTCACCGCATACAGCAGCCACAACCCCAGCATGCTCAACAGCAGCGGATACTTCATGGCCGGGTCGATGGTGGATTCACCGAACATCTTCAGGGTGGAGCCCTGATGCAGGGTCTGCACCCATTCCACGGAATACTTCACGATCACCACATTGATCACCCCCACCATGGCCAACAGGCCGGCGGCACGAGCGGCCTGGCGGGGATCACGAATGACCGCCTGCAAGGCAATCACACCCACATACATGAACAGCAGAATCAGCATGGAGGTCATGCGCGCATCCCACTGCCAGTAGGTGCCCCAGGTGGGTTTGCCCCACAGGGCACCGGTCACCAGGGAAATGGCCGCCAGCGCCGCCCCAAAGGGAGCGATGGCCTTGAGCATCACTTCTGCCATCTTCATGCGCCAGACCACCGCCACCAGGCCGGATACGCCCAGGGCCATGTAGCCCATCAGGGCACCGCTGGATGCGGGCACATGGATAAAGATGATCCGGTAACTATTGCCCTGCTGATAATCACTGGGAGCAAAGGCCAGTCCCCAGACCAGGCCGGTCGCCAGAGTCAGCAAGGCAATGGGCGCCAGCCAGGGCAGCACCCGGGAGCTGAAGGTGTAGAAATAGCGCGGTGAACCCAGCATGTGGTACCACCGCTTCAACGTTTGCCAGACCATTTAATTCCCTGAACTGATTTTGAGACCGGCGCTCACCGCCAGCGGTCCCAGACTGATCGTTAATGCCAGCAAGGCACCCAGAATCGCCAGAATGCCATCCACATTGGCGCCGCCGGCCGCCGCACTCACCGCCCCGGCGCCAAAAATCAGCACCGGGATATACAGGGGCAGCACCAGCACGGCGAGCAGGATACCACCTCGGTTGAGTCCTACCGTGAGCGCCGCGCCAATGGCGCCGACAATGGTCAGCGCCGGGGTACCCAATAGCAGGCTCAACATCACCGTCCCCAGGGCTTCATCCGGCAGTTGCAGCATGTGTCCCAGCAGCGGCGAAATCAGCACCAGCGGCAGACCGGTCAGCAACCAGTGAGCCAGCAATTTGGCCAGCACCGGCACCACCGGCATCACTGGCGCGGTAAGCAGCATGTCCAGCACACCGCTTTCCTGATCCCGGCGGAACAGCCCATCCAGGGACAACATCACCGCCAACAGAGCCGCCACCCAGAGCACCCCCGGCGCCACGGTAGCCAGCAATTCCGGTTTCGGGGAGATTGCCAGCGGAAACAGGCTGATCACCATGACGAAGAAAAATAGCGGATTGATGATCTCCGCCGGGCTGCGCCATAGCACCAGCAATTCCCGACCCAGCGCGGCACGGAAGGTATTCATGAAAGCACCTCGGCACGGCCATTCTCCAGATGCAGCCGCTGCACGCCGTCGCCAACCCGGTGGTGGGAGGTATAGATCACCAGGGAGCCGGCCTCAGCGGCCTGCTGCATCTGCGCATCCAGTTGTGCCACGCCGTCCTGATCGATGGCCGTATAGGGTTCGTCGAGTACCCACACCGCTTTGCGTTCCAGCCACAACCGCGCCAGGGCAACCCGCCGTTTCTGGCCGGCAGAGAGGTGTGCTGCCGGCACATCCTCGAAACCCCGCAACCCTACCGCCGCCAGGGCCGCCATGGGGTCACCGGCCTGATGGTTGAGGGCGCAGGCATAGCGCAGGTTTTCCAGCGGATTGAGTTCCTCGCGGACACCGGGCTGATGCCCCAGATACAACAGGTCCTGCTGCCACTGGGGCTGCCACCAACGGCGCTCGCCCTCGAAGAAACCATGCAGCCCCACCAGAATCCGCAACAGGGTGGTCTTGCCGGCGCCGTTGGCGCCGGTAATCTGCCAGATTTCCCCGGCGCGGGCGGTCAGGCTCAAGCCACTGAACAGCATGCGATCGTCGCGCTCGCAGCCCAGTTGCACAAGCTCCAGTCTGGTGGATGAATCGGACAAAATTGCCTCCAT
>NZ_JABURH010000199.1 GCF_014762765.1 Alcanivorax sp. | reverse complement strand
TGGCCTGGAGCGAAACACTGATGGAAGCCATGGGGGAAAACCCGGGGCTGACCAGTATTGATACGGATTTCGAACAGACCCAGCCACAGCTGGACGTAAAGCTGGATCGGGAGCGGGCCGCGGATCTGGGCATCACCGCTACCGATGTGGGTCAGACCCTGCAAGCCATGTTCGCTACTCTCACCGCGTCTACCTACGTGGACCGGGGACGTGAATACGATGTGCTGCTGGAAGCAGAAAAACGCAACAGCCAGGGCCCCGATGATGTATTGCCGATCTATCTGCGCGCCGCCAACGGTGAGCTGGTGCCGTTCTCCAGCGTGGTGGAACTGACCACCACCGGCGATGCCCCGGAGCTGCGCCGGGTGGATCGGCTGCCGGCCATCACCCTGTCCGCCAACCTGGCCGACGGCTACGACCTGGCGGCAGCCATGACCTATGTGGAAGAACAGGCCCGGGAACGACTGCCCCTGGACGCACGTATCGGTTACAAGGGCATGGCCGAAGAACTGCAGGAATCCGCAGCGGCGATCCTGGTTACCTTTGCACTGGCCCTGGTGATTGTATTCCTGGTGCTGGCCGCCCAGTTTGAAAGCTGGATACACCCGCTGATCATCATGCTCACCGTCCCCCTGGCCCTGGCCGGGGCGGTGCTGGCCATCCGTGTTACCGGCGACAGCCTCAACATCTACAGCCAGATCGGCATGATCATGCTGCTGGGTTTGATGGCCAAAAACGGCATCCTGATCGTGGAATTCGCCAACCAGCTGCGCGACCAGGGGTTGGCAGTGAAAGAGGCGGTCTATCAGGGCGCCATCGTGCGCTTCCGCCCGGTATTGATGACCGGCATCTCCACCATCTTCGGCGCTATCCCGCTGGTACTGGCCACCGGCGCCGGGGCGGAAAGCCGCTTCACCATCGGTGTGGTGATTCTCGGTGGGCTGCTCTTTGCCACCGTGCTGACACTCTTTATTATCCCGGTGTTGTACCAGTGGCTGGCACCCTATGCCTCGCCGGCGGATGCGGTGAAGCAGCAGCTTGATAAAGAGATGCAAAACACCTGAGTTGCAAGAGACAAGTTACAAGTTGCAACGCGGTTCAGGTTATTGCCAACTTGCAAAGACCCCGGCCGCGCTCCAGCATGCTGGGCTCGCGAGCACGGCATCTCCGGCCCCGAATGCCTGGACCGCGCCTTGAAACTTGTAACTTGTGACTTGCAACTTCCATGACTGACTACGAACTGATCCGTAGCAAACGCCGCAGCCTGGAGCTGCGCGTGCTGGACGATGGCCGGGTGCAGGTGCGCGCGCCGCAGCGGGCGTCGTTGCGGATGGTGCAGGCGTTCGTGGACAGTCGCCGCCAGTGGATTGCCGATCAGCAACATCGTCAGGCCAGTCGGCCCCGACAACGTTGGCAGGATGGGGCGGCGTTCCCGTTCCGCGGGCAACCGCTGACCATGGATGTGTCCGCCGGGCGTAACGGGGTAGCGGTGTCCGGCAGCTATCTGCAGATCCGGGTGCCGGAGCCGGACAGCGAGCCAGCAGTAAGGCAGGTGCTGGAAAACTGGCTGCGCAAGCAGGCGCGGACGCTGTTCGAAGACAGCATTGCCCGGCAGTTCCCCTGGTTTGCCAGCCAGGGTTATTCACAGCCGGTGCTGCGGGTGAAAAAAATGCGCACCCGCTGGGGATCGCTGTCTGCCAGGGGCTACATCAACCTGAACATGGCCCTGCTGCACTATCCGCCGGCGGCGCTGGATTACGTGGTCATGCACGAGCTCTGTCACCTGCAACACATGGATCACGGCCCCGGCTTCCACGCCCTCATGGACGCCCGCATGCCCGACTGGCGCCAACGCAAACAACTCCTCGACCAGCCGCTTTTCCAACCCTGAATAAAACCACCGCATCCCCTTCGTAGGAGCGTCGCTCGCGGCGCGATAGCCCAACGTATGGAATCGCGCCGCGAGCGACGCTCCTACGGTTAAAATGTGATCCTACAGCCAGATGGCATACCAATAGGGATAATCTTTGACGCTTTTTACCAAACCGGCTCGGAGCGGATTAGCGACGATATAGCGGGCAGTTTGCAGGATATCCTCTTCTCGTCTCAGGGCGTGGTCATAGAACCCTCGCTGCCAGATGGATTGCCCAATGGCTCGGGCAGTCTGGCTCTTTAGCATGCCTACTGTTTGCGAAAGGGAATGCTTATCGGACAGCTCCAACAACCAGTGAAAATGGTCCGGCATCACCACAAAGCATAGAGACATGCAGGCCCCTTGCTGGTCCAGGTTGAGGAAGTTGCGCGAAAGCAGTCGTGCCCTGTGGGTATTCTCAAACCAGGGTATCCGGTTTCGGGTAACTCCGGTGATCAGATAGTGTTGATGCGGTTGTGAGCAACGCCCTTGCCTCAGTTTGTATCCATGATGCAGTGAGTCCATGGATTCAAGGGTGATGAGAGATAGCCCGGGGAAAAAGCGTTAGCGGCTGAAAAGCCTGTAGGTAATGATCAAGCTTTTCCGTAGGAGCGTCGCTTGCGGCGCGATAGGCCAACCTAGGATCGCGCCGCGAGCGACGCTCCTACGGAGAGGGTGGAGCTGCCTTGTTTTCGCCAGACATAAAAAAAGCCCGCCGAAGCGGGCTTTTTTCTTGCTAATGCAATCGCTTATTCAGCAACCACGTTAGCGGCCTGCGGACCTTTGGGGCCCTGCTGGATCTCGAAGGAAACCTTCTGACCCTCGGCCAGGGTTTTGAAGCCTGAGCCGGTAATTGCGCTGAAATGAACGAATACGTCCGCACCACCATCGTCCTGGGAAATGAAACCAAAACCCTTGGACTCGTTGAACCACTTCACAGTACCTGTAGCCATGTGAATCTATACCTCGAAACTATTACTTTGAGTGTTGCTTGCAAACCATGTTGGGCGGTGTTCGGAGACAACTTCAGCTTCACGCAGGGAAGACAATTACCAAACTAATCCACGGCCATAATTCGCAGCCATTTCCGACTTTACCCTCCTTTTTTGGCGAGCACCACCCCTTTTTATGGCCGGTTAAACCGGCAGTTATAACGCGGTTGTCACAAAGCGAACCTCCATGCTGTGTTGCTCGTCAGGGCCCAGCAGCAGGGCGTTGTCGAGGACACGGGCAGTTTCTATACAGAGCATTCGCTGCCAGGCATCGTCGGCAAACTGTGTCAGGCGACGACTTTTATCGATCCAGGGATTCCATACCACCGCGGAACGACTGCCGGAGGCCGACAGGGTCAGCCGGCGCTGCCAGGCGGGATCATCAATATGCAGGGTGTCGGGCAGTTGCAGGTAGAGGCGGTCGGTTTCGCCGTGGAACGTCAGTGGGCCTTCTTGCTGGTGGCGCTGCCAGTCATCCAGTGCATCTACATAGGGGCAGCTGTCCAGACCATGAATCTCAACCTGCCGACAGTCAGAGACAGCAAAGTAACTGTGCAGGGCCTGGCTGATCCATACCGGCTGGCTGCCATGGTTATGGTTGTGAAGCGTCAGGCTCAAGCCGTCGTCCAGGCGAACGATCAGGGAGGGTTCCACGGAGGGTAGGGATTGCCGGTCGGCATGGGGAGACAGGGCAAACGTGAGGGTGATCTGTTCATCATCCTGCTCGGAATGCGTCAGTGCCCAGGGTTGCTGGCGGACCAGGCCGTGGGCGGGAGGCTCTGCCAGCGCATATTGCTGGCGGATCTCTTCCGGGTTGAAATCCAGGCCACCGAACCAGGGCCAGCACACCGGCACCCCGCCACGCACGCCCTGGCCGCGGTGATACGCCGCTTCCTCACTGAGCCAGATCAGTGGATGCTCGCCATCCCGCTGATACTCCAGCACCTGGGCACCTTGTTCGGCGATTACCAGGGTCTGGTTACGGTGGCGAATTTCCCAGCAGGGCAGGTCGCCGCGGAGGATGCGGTTCAGTTCAGTGGGCATGGGAGAAGAGTTCCAAGTTACAAGTTTCAAATTGCAAGGCGCGGGTTAGGTTGGGGCGCATTTTTGGGGCTGTGCCCGCGACCTACCGGCTGTTAATCGCGGCAGCGGCGCTGTCCGCCAAGCAGGGCCTTCCGCGCGCTTTGCAACTTGTCACTTTCAACTTGCGCCTATCATTTAATCCCCGCGGCAATCTCCAGCTCGCGGATGGACTGCTCCAGGTAGTCCAGCAGCCGCTGCATGGAAGGCAGGGTGCGGCGGCAGGCGATCAGGCCGAATTCCAGCTGATCCTGGTAACTGGTCAGCGTGATGTTCAGCGCGATGCGGTCCAGCACGATGGAAACCGGGTACATGCCTTTCAGCTTGGCGCCATTCCAGTACAGCGGTTCTTTCGGGCCGGGTACATTGGAGATCACCACATTGAAGGCGCGCCATTTCGGTGCCAGCCCGGTGAGCAGGTTGAGACCGGTCGGTGCCATGGTGAGAGCGGTAAAGTTGAGGATTTCCTCCGGGCTCATCTGCGAGAAGCGTTCCTTGGCTTCCTGTACCGAGTCATTCACCACCCGCAACCGGTTGGCCGGGTCGCAGATATGGGTGCCCAGATTGGCCAGGATCATGCCGATCTGGTTGCCGCCGGCGCTGTCATCCTGGCGCAGGCTCATGGGCACCATGGCAATCAACGGCTCATCCGGCAGGGCGTTCTGGCTGATCATGTACTCGCGCAGGGCATGGCCGCACATGGCCAACACCACGGTATTGATGGTGCAGTTGAAGGCCTTGGCGATCACTTTCAGGCGTGCCAGTGAATAACTCTGGGCAGCAAAACGGCGCGAACCGGTAACGGTCTGGTTGAGTACTGTGTCCGGCGCCTGGAAGATGGACACATAGTTTTCGTCTTTCTTGGCCTTCTGACTGACCTTGTAGATTTCCCGGGCCAGGCCCGGGACCGTGGCGGCCTGCTTGCTGATGCCGGCGGTGAGCCGCGCCAGGCTGGAGGCCACATCCACGGGATTGCTGGGCAGCGACCGGCTGCGTTTTTTCGGCTGATAGGCCCACACCGGCGGCAGGTCCCGTTCGTCCGGGTCGGTGGACAGGGCGCGCATGCCCATGCGCATGGCAGAGATGCCATCCACCACGGAATGGTGAATCTTGGTGTAAAGCGCGAACTGTCGCCCGCGGATGCCTTCGATCAGGTGGGCTTCCCACAGGGGGCGCTCGCGGTCCAGCAGATTGGAGTGTTCGGCGGAGACCAGCGATAACAGCTCACGGATACGGCCGGGCTTGGGCAGGGCCTCGTGGCGGAAGTGGTGGTCGATGTCGAAGTGCTTGTCTTCGGTCCAGTAATACTGGCCCAGCCGGCGGGTCAGGCGCTGGTTGAATGGCGCCACCGGGCTGCAGTAGTCGCGCATGTGCTGGGCCAGTTCGCTGACATACTTGGGGCCCGCATCTTCCGGAAAGGAAAATAATTGCAGTCCGGCCACATGCATGGGCTGCTGTCGTTTTTCCAGCCACAGGAAAAGTTGATCCACCGGGCTAAGCGCTTTCATAGATTCCCCTTCGTCATTTTTATATCCCTGAACACAACCACAACAATTATCTGAAAAACGGCAATGCACTCTCTATGCCAAGGGAAGATCATAGTAGCAAAGCCGCATTCGGGTCACTGTGTGCAAGGTGTAAATCGGCGGGCGATGCGGTAACTGCCGCCGGATGGGACATTGATCAATGGCAGTGTGTCCGGGAAAATGGGCAGATATCTCCACCCTGAAGACCGGGTTGCCGATTGGCAAGCCGGCCTTGCGATTGTTGGGGATAGCGCCGTCGGCAAGGTCGTTGCGGCAAGCAGAATGACCGGCGCAGGCTACGAATTACCCCTTATATTCACCAGAAAAATACCGAACATAGATCATATTGATTATGTTTATGGGTCTGCGGGCTCTAGAATGCGCCGCATCGGTAGACCGGCATGTGTTCTGTCTGGCATGAGCAGGGTTGCCCCTCCCGGTATCGATAAACCAATTTGTTAATCAGAGGTTCACCATGTCATACACCAAAGACATCGAAGCACTTAGCTCCGTGATTGGTGCCAACAGCACCTGGAAAGACATCAATCCGGAATCTGCTGTTCGCATGCGTCTGCAAAACCGTTTCAACACGCATCTGGACATCGCCAAGTACAACGCCAAGATCATGCGTGAAGACATGGCGGCCTATGACGCTGACAACTCCAAGTACACCCAGTCCCTGGGTTGCTGGCACGGCTTCATCGGCCAGCAGAAGATGATCTCCATCAAGAAGTACTTCGGTGGCACCAAGCGTCGTTACCTGTACCTGTCTGGCTGGATGGTTGCTGC
>NZ_JABURH010000111.1:45682-51733 GCF_014762765.1 Alcanivorax sp. | reverse complement strand
TCCACATCCACCTCATCCAGTGAATAGCGGTCCACGCTGCCACGGAATTTCAGGTTGTCGAGGCCGTAGCTGAAGCCGGCGCCCCAGAATGCATCGACGCCGTCTTCGTCGGTGCCGTGATCGAATTCCGCGTCCCAGGCCAGGCTGCCGGCGCGCAGGAACAGGTCGGTGCCAGTGGCGATACGGGCCTTGCCGATGGCGGCGGCTTCGATGCCGGAGATATCGACTTCATTGCCGTCGCCGTAGTCACCCAGCCACACCGCGCCGCCTTCCACACCGACGGAGAAGGTATCGCGAGCCAGGGGGAAGCTGACGCCACCGAGCAGCGAGAAGGTGTAATCGGTGGTATCTACTTCGGAGGGGATATCCCGGTCATCCAGGTCGGTCCAGCCGCCTTTGAGGACGCCATAGACACTGTGAGAGGCAAAAACAGAAGAAGAAAATGCTATAGCGCCGAAAGTAGCGCCGGCAAGCAAAAGGGTTTTCATGTGTCGCTCCCTGCGATCAAGAAATGTGATTCAGGGTCGACTTTATCATGGCTTTCGGGGTATGCCAGAGGGGATTAACGCTCGCCCTCTGGCTTAACGGCACTAGCCGCTCAGGGACGGATCACGAAGTAATAGTCGCCGCTGAGTTTCAAGCGCATGCACCCGTGATCATCGGGGAGGTCGTTTTCCCACTCCACGTCCTGGACGCCCAGATCGAAAGCGGCGGTGTTGCGGGCGATGGCTTTGAGGCGCTCCACGTCGTTGGATTCGGTGATCAACACCGGGGGGATGGCAGCAGCGCTCTTTTCGCGAAACAGTCTCATCGTCTCTCTCCTCGCTGTGTCAAAGCAGCTACATCAAGGCCCATGGCGACCCTGCTTTGAGGTGACGACCGTCCACCCTTTTCTCGGGGTGTATCGGTATTTTTTATTCGTGCATTTTACGTTTGCTTTACCTTGTTACCGGAAGCCGTTACAGGGTGCAATAACCCTGTTTGCTCATATTCAAGAAAATGCGAAGTGCGTCAACTGCCTGATTTAACAGTAAAAAAGCCTGCACAGGGCAGGCTTTTTCTCAATAAAATTAAGCAGTTAACCATTCATCGGTCAGAGTACGATCAGGTGGTTGGGCAGCTCATTTTTTTGTTCCGTGGCGGGCACGTGGGTGGCCAGTTTGTCGCCGCAGGCGGCCACGCATTCCTGGAAGCCTTCCGCCACCCGGCCGGCTTTCACCCGGGCAATGAAGGCATCAACGATGGTCTGCCACTCGCTGTCGTCCACATGGCGGGCAATGCCCTGGTCCGCCAGGATTTCCACATAGTGTTCCGCTTCGCTGACGAAGATCAGCAGGCCGGTGCCACCACGGGTGCGGTGCAGGCCCTGCTCCAGGAACGCCTGCCGGGCCAGGCCGGCGGCGCGCATCCGTTGCAGGCGGCGCGGCACCACCCGGAACTGCACCGGCTTGAGCCGGAACAGCACCGCCAGCACCAGCAGCACGCCCCATTGCAGCAGCAGGCCTTCAAAGGGGGTCAGCCAGACCGGCAGGAACAGCAGGGCCGCCGGCACCAGCAGGGACAGCAGGGCCGCCCACAACAGGGTTACGTAGCGGTAATCGTCTGCCTGGCGAGCCAGTACTGTGACCAGCTCCGCGTCGGTGCGTTTTTCCTGTTCACCGATGGTCCGGGACAGGGTTTCCTGTGCGTTCTTATCCAGCAACATTTACCAACCTCCTGAGGCGCCGCCGCCTCCGAATCCACCACCGCCGCCGCCGAAGCCGCCGCCACCGAAACCGCCACCGCCGCCAAAGCCGCCCATAGGCACCGGCAGGAACATGCCGCCACGGCGGCCACCCCGGCCCCCACCGCCCCCGAAGGACAGCAGAAAGGTGACCACTACCATGCCGATCAGTATCAGCAGGGCCTTGAGGCCACTGGGTTTGTCGCGGGGCTGGCGTTCGCCTTGATATTCGCCCTTGATGGCCGACTGAATGGCGGTGACACCGGCCTGGATGCCGCCATAGAACTGCCCCTGACGGAAGGCGGGCAGGATTTCCTGCTGGATAATGACACTGGAAAGCGCATCGGTGAGCACCCCTTCCAGGCCGTAACCCACTTCGATGCGCACCTTGCGATCCTTGGGAGCCACGATCAGCAGGACACCGTTATCGGATTCCTTGCTGCCTATTCCCCAATGGCGGCCCAGCTGGTAACCGTAATCGGCGATCTCGTAACCTTGCAGATCTGCCAGTGTTACCACGACAACCTGGTTGGAGGTGTTCTGTTCCGCCGAGGCCAGTGCCTGGGTCAGGCTCTGGCGCTGGGCGGCGGTCATCAGGTTGGCGTTGTCCACCACCCGGCCGGTGAGTTCAGGAAATTCCGGCGCCGCCCACAAGGGCGACGCCAACAACAGGATCAGCAGCGTGAATAAGCGCATCATTCGAAGCTGACGGCCGGCGCCTGATCCGCCTCTTGGGCGGTGGCTTCGTAGGTTTCACGGATTTCCATGTCGCTGTACAGGAAGCTGTGCCACAGCCGCCCGGGGAAAGTCCGGATTTCGGTGTTGTACTGCTGCACGGCGGCGATGTAATCACGGCGCGCTACGCTGATGCGATTTTCTGTGCCTTCCAGTTGTGACTGCAGGGCCAGGAAATTCTGGTTGGCCTTCAGGTCCGGGTAACGTTCCGCCACCACCATCAACCGTTGCAGGGCAGAGCCGAGCTGGCGCTGGGCCTGCTCGAACTGTTTCAGCTTTTCCGGATTATCGAGCATATTGCCATCAACCTGGATGGAGCCCACCTTGGCACGGGCCTGGGTCACGTCCACCAGCACTTCCTTCTCGTGACTGGCATAGCCCTTCACGGTGTTAACCAGGTTGGGAATCAGGTCTGCCCGGCGTTGATACTGATTTTCCACCTGCGACCAGGCGGCTTTGACCTGCTCATCGTAGGTAGGAATATTGTTGATGCCACAGCCGCTGAGCCAGCCGGCCAGCATGACCAGAAAAAGGCTACGCCAAAGTGTCATGGTTCTGCTCCTTCAATCCAGAATGACAGCGGTTCCTTGCGCTTCTCGGCGCGCAGGTTCGCCAGTAACTGCTGTTTTTCACGACGGGTCAACCGCTTGAGGCGAGCTTCCAGCCGCGAGGCCGATGCCCGATCACCGGCAGGCACCAGCAACACCGGCTGTACCGGCCGGCGGGCTCGGGTGTAACGTGCCCCCTTGGGGCTGTGGTTGTGTTCATAAAGGCGCCGGGCCGGCTCGGTGCTGATACCGGTATAGAGTGTCCGGTCCGAACAGCGCAGCATATACACCCACCACTCTTGCATGGTTTTTACATCCAACTTTTTACTGGCTGATATGATGCCAGAGACAATCAAGACAACAAGGAAGAAAACATGATTACCTACCTTTACTGGTTTCTCGTTGCAGCACTTGTCATCGGCGCCCTGTTCGGCATTGGTGTTCGTCTGGGTAAATGGAAACCGGCATTGATCATCGCTGTGGTGATTTGGCTGGTAGCGACCCTGGCCTATTATTTCTGGCTGGAACAGATTTTTGTGAAGCGCTTTGGCGGCACCATGAACATCAAGGTACCGGAAGAGCAGTACCACATCAGCGCCACCTGGAAGGGCGATAATCTGTGGATTGAAAACTACGATCCGAACACCAACGAATGCATTTTCCGCGAATACTCCCGGGGCAACATGCTGGAAGGCAAAGTGGTGCTGAAGAACTGTAACCCACTGCAAGGCACCGGCATGGTACTGCCGAAAGACCCGGCGCTGCAGTAACGGGCTCTCTGAAAGAAGAACGGGCCAGCACCCACCGTTGGAGCCTTGCTGGCAAGGCGAATACCCAAAGTGGTTAGGCAACCTCTTCGCTTTGTGAACAAAGCTCCAACGGGTAACCATAGTTCCCCCTTCCCCTGTTCCGATGATGCAGCTACCCTTTGCGCCTTTCTCTGACCGGAACAGGACTCCCCATGAGCAATTCCCTTCAAACGCTGCTGTTTGCTCTGAAACTGGTTCCCGATGCCGTTGCCTTCGAGCAGGTTCAAGAGGTCATCGCCGAGCACTATGACTACACCCCTGCCCGCTTTACCAATGGCAGCGGTGACGATCAGGTGGTGAATGAGGCAGGCACTAATGAAGGGTCCTGCAAGATCTTTGCCTTCGCCAAACTCAACAACCTCTCTGATGAGCAGACCCTGGCCTGCTTCGGGCATTTCTTCCGCCACGATGTTCTGGAGAACCCGGAGGGCACCGACCACGCCAATATCCGCACCTTCATGCGCCATGGCCTGAAACAGGTGCACTTCGATACCCCGGCACTGATTGCTCGATAATGTGACCCCCTTCGCGCCATCTTGACCGGCTTTCGTGAATCCTGTGCAGACAATTTCATGGAGAGATCGTCATGGCGCGCTATCTGGGGCTATTGTTAGCTTTTTTACTGACACCCGCGGTGCAGGCAGCAGATGGCTGTGCCGACGCCCTGGATACCACCGTCAGGAAACTGCATTCCCAGCAGACCCTGGATCTCTGTGCTCTGACCCGCAACAGGCTGACGCTGGTGGTGAACACCGCCAGCCAGTGCGGCTACACCCCGCAGTTCAAGGATCTGGAAGCGCTTTATCAGACCTACCGGGAGCAGGGCCTGATCGTGATTGGCTTCCCCTCGGATGATTTCCGCCAGGAGCTGAACAGCGAGTCCGACACTGCGGAAGTCTGCTATGTGAACTACGGCGTCACCTTCCCCATGGCCGCCACCAGTGCGGTAAAGGGTGATAACGCCAACCCGGTATTCCGGGCCCTTGGCACCGCCACCCAGGCGCCGGGCTGGAATTTCAACAAGTACCTGGTAGCCGCAGACGGCTCCTTTATTCGCCATTTCCCGGCAGCGGCGGAACCGCGCGGTGGCGAGCTGGAAGCCGCCATCCGTGATGCATTGAATCAGTGAGCTCCGCCAGGAGGTAGATGCCTTCGGCAGAGGCTGATATTGTGAACGGTCACCCATTATTACCCGGCGGTGAGTCCTGTGAAGGTTCGCAGCAGCAAAGAACAGCAACGCCATCAGCTTGAGCGCGATATGGAGCGCTATCTGTCCAGGGGCGGAGAGATCAAGGAAATCCCCCGCGGCGTCAGTGGTACCGATCCTGTGCACGGGAAAGGGCACCAGACTGTGCTGTTCAACGGCCCCCGCCAGCCCCAGCGCACCGACCTGAGCCAGGTGGCCGCCACCATCGACGCGCGCAAGCACAAACCGCGCCGCCAACGACTCAACCACCGCCCCACTCGCAAGCTGATTTATGATGATTTCGGCGAACCGCTGCGCTGGGTGTGGCACGACAAATAATTCAAACTGCCAAGAAGGATCTGCAATGAAACGGCTTCTGCTGCTGGTATCCCTGTTTATGATGAGTCAGACCGCGTTCAGCGACATCATTGAAACCCAGGTCACCCTGCCCGACGATCTGGGCACCGGCGTCATGTATCTGAATGACAAGCAGAAAAAGCCCGGGCCCGGGGTCATCGTGATCCACGAATGGTGGGGACTGAATGATTACGCCCGCGACCGGGCCCGCATGCTGGCCCGGGCCGGTTATACCGCTCTGGCGGTGGACATGTACGGCACCGGCAAGGTGGCCACTCACCCGAAGGATGCGGAAGCCTTCATGAAATCCGCCATGGCCGAGCCGGAAAAAATGAACGCCCGCTTTGAAGCCGCCCGCAAGATGATGCTGAAACAGCAGCAGGTGGAAGCAGGCCGTTTGTTCGCCATCGGCTACTGCTTCGGCGGTGGCGTAGTACTGAACCAGGCCCGCATGGGCACCGACCTGGCCGGCGTGGCCAGTTTCCATGGCACCCTGGGCACCGACACTCCGGCCCAACCCGGTGACATCAAGGCGCGTATTCTCGCCGCCACCGGCCAGGCCGACCCGATGATTCCCGCCGAACAGGTCACCGGCTTCGTCAAGGAAATGACCGAAGCCGGCGCCGACTTCCAGCTGCTCAGCTTCCCGGGCGTCAAGCACAGCTTCACCAATCCGAAGGCGGATGCGGTGGC
>NZ_JABURH010000111.1:44033-45305 GCF_014762765.1 Alcanivorax sp. | reverse complement strand
ACAATTTGAACCAATAGACCGCTAGGGTTCCGGTCGCCTGCGCCGACAGACAGCGCGCAGCCGATGCCTGGTCCGAGAGCAGTCGACCTTCTTGCAGTCGTTGGCATGATTCGCGGCTGAAGGTTACACGGCGGGACAAAAGCCCGGGAGGACACGATGACCGCGTTGTCATTGGATTCCTCATCGTCCGTAGCCAAGGAGGTCCGAGATGACCCTTTCCGTACGTAAAACCGCTGCCGTTGCAGTACTCGCCCTGTCCACATCCCTCATGCCGGTCACCGCACTGGCCAAAGATTCCTTCAGCATCTGCTGGTCTATCTACGTGGGCTGGATGCCCTGGGATTACGGTGCCCAACAAAAGATCGTCGACAAGTGGGCCGACAAGTACGACATCGAAATTGATGTGGTACAGATCAATGACTATGTGGAATCCATTAACCAGTACACCGCCGGTGCCTATGACGGCTGCGCCATGACCAACATGGATGCACTGACCATTCCCGCCGCCGGCGGCGTGGATTCCACCGCCCTGATCGTGGGTGACTTCTCCAACGGTAACGACGGCGTGGTGCTCAAGGGCACTGACAAGCTGGCCGACATCAAGGGCCAGCAGGTGAACCTGGTGGAACTGTCGGTCTCCCATTACCTGCTGGCGCGGGCACTGGAAACGGTGGGGCTGACTGAGCGTGACCTGACCGTGGTGAATACCTCGGATGCGGATCTGGTATCTGCCTTTACCACCAAGGGCGTCACCGCCGTGGCCACCTGGAACCCGCTGCTCAGCGAAATCACCGCCATGCCGGACAGCCACAAGGTATTCGACTCCGCGCAGATCCCCGGTGAAATCATCGACCTGATGGTGGTCAACACCGACACCCTGAAAGCCAACCCGGATTTCGGCAAGGCACTGACCGGTGCCTGGTACGAAATCATGGCGACCATGTCCGGCGATGATGAGGCCGGCAAGGCCGCCCGCACCTTCATGGCCAACGCCTCCGGCACTGACCTGGCCGGCTATGAAGCGCAACTGGATTCCACCCGCATGTTCTATCAGCCCGCCGAGGCCGTGGCCTTCGTCAACAGCCCGGCGCTGAAAGACACCATGCAGAAAGTGGCGGAATTTTCTTTCCAGCACGGTCTGCTGGGTGAAGGCGCCCCGGACGCCGGCTTTGTCGGTATCGAAACCCCCGTGGGCATCTATGGCAGCGACAGCAATGTAACGCTGCGCTTTATCCCGGATTACATGGCCATGGCGGCTGAAGGAAAGCTGTA
>NZ_JABURH010000111.1:32393-43907 GCF_014762765.1 Alcanivorax sp. | reverse complement strand
CACCGGGAATTGCCATGAAAAAACTGATCAACCGTCAACCGGGACGTGTCGGTGCCTGGGCACTGGGCCTGCTGCCCTTCGTGCTGCTGCTGATTGTCTACATGGTCGCCTCCGATGCGCGCCTGACGGAAAACCCCAACGACAAATTGCTGCCGGCACTGGGCAGTTTTGTGGATGCCATCCAGCGCATGGCATTCGAGCCCAGCAAGCGCAGCGGCGACTATCTGTTGCTGAACGACACCCTGGCCAGCCTGCAACGGCTTGGCATCGGCGTGACCATCAGTGCGCTGGTTGCCCTGGTGGTGGGGATCGGCAACGGCACCATTCCCTATATCCGCTCTACCCTGTCACCGCTGGTGACCGGCCTGTCACTGGTACCGCCCATGGCGATCCTGCCGGTGCTGTTCATTATTTTCGGCCTGGGAGAACTGGCCAAGGTAATGCTGATCATCATCGGCATTACCCCCTTTCTGATTCGTGACCTGCAGCAACGGGCGCTGGAAATTCCGGAAGAGCAGATCATCAAACTGCAGACCCTGGGCGCCAATACCTGGCAGATCATTACCCGCCTGGTCTGGCCGCAACTGATGCCGCGATTGATCGGTGCCGTGCGGTTGTCATTGGGACCGGCCTGGCTGTTTCTGATCGCCGCCGAGGCCATCGCCGCCACCGAAGGGCTGGGTTATCGCATCTTCCTGGTACGGCGCTATCTGGCCATGGATGTGATTCTGCCCTACGTGGTGTGGATCACCCTGTTGGCCTTTGCCATCGACTTTCTTCTGCGTCGCTACTCGCAATGGCGCTACCCCTGGTTCCATCAACAGGCTCATTGAGGGAGAGATAACGATGGCTATCATCGAAATGAAAAACCTGTGGAAGGAATACGGCGACCAGGTGGTGCTGGAACGGCTCAACGCCACCGTGGAAGAAGGCGAATTCGTCACCGTTGTCGGCGCCTCCGGTTGCGGCAAGACCACCTTCCTGAAACTGTTGCTGGGCACCGAACAGGCCAGCCGTGGCGAGCTGCTGCTGGATGGCCAACCCCTGCCCGGCGAACCGGACGACAGCCGCGGCATCGTCTTTCAACGCTATTCGGTACTCAGCCACCTCACCGCGGTGGAAAACGTGATGCTCGGTGGCGAACTGCAACACAACCGATGGCTGGGCTTCAGTTTCGGCAAACGCCGCAAGCAACTACAGAAAGAGGCCCTGACCATGCTGGAAAACGTGGGCCTCAGCCACGCCGTGGACAAATACCCCCATGAGCTCTCCGGCGGCATGCAACAACGGCTGGCCCTGGCCCAGGCGCTGATCAAGAAACCCCGCATCCTGCTGCTGGATGAACCCTTCGGCGCCCTGGACCCGGGCATTCGTGCCGACATGCACAAGCTGGTGCTGTCGCTATGGAAAGAACAGCGACTCACCGTGTTCATGATCACCCATGACATCAACGAGGGCTTTTACCTGGGCACCCGGCTATGGGTATTCGACAAGCCCCGCCTGGACCCGCAGGCCCCCGGTGCCTATGGCGCCCGGGTGACCTACGACCTGCCCGTGGGCGACTGCGAAACCGGCACCCTGACAAGTATTAATCGAAGCGTGGGCAATACCAGCCGCGCCCTCAATGACACCCTGTAAGGAGCGCATGATGAGCGACAGTCTTTACACCACCACCCTGCCCGGCAGCGCCCACTGGTCGTTGCGGGTTCGCCGTGGCATGCAACTGCGATTTACCGACCTGGAAGGTGGCGCCAACCTGTCCTTGCTGATGTACAACCCGGAAGACCTGCTGGAACGCTACAACGCCCCGGACACGCTCAAGGGCCAGCACACCTTCAAGCTGACCCGGGGCAACTGTCTGTACTCGGATATGGGACGGGTGTTTGCCTCCATGGTCGACGATGATTTCGGCTGGCACGACACCGTCTGTGGCACGCTCAGCGAGCAAAGCCTGAAGAAAAAATATCAGGTTCGCTCCTACCAGGACTGTCACAACCAGTGGACCCTGAGTGGCGAGCACAGCTTCCTCACAGAGCTGGCCAAGTATGGCCTGGGCGAGCGGGATCTGGCCGCCAACCTGAATCTTTTTTCCCGGGTTATTACTGACGATGACGGCAAGCTGATCTTCGATGCCAGCGCCGCCCGCGCCGGCGCCAGCGTCACCCTGCGCTTCGAGATGGACACCCTGGTGATCCTGCACACCTGTCCGCACCCGCTGAACCCGGCAGCAGACTATCCGATGAAACCGGTACAGGTGGAGATGCTCAAAGCCGCCCCCCTGAGCGACGACGATTACTGCAAACACTTCCGCCCGGAAAACGCCCGCGCCTTCGAAAACAATCGTCTGTACCACCTGGGCTTGTAACCCGCTCCTGTAGGAGCGCCTCTCGAGGCGCGATAACCAAGGCAAGAAAGGATCCACCATGATCAAGGAAAGCCATCGACAACCGGAACAGGCCAGCCTCCGCGAAGTGGTCGCCGCCGGGGATTACTTCATTCATACGGTAAAAAAAGGCCAGACCGTTCGCCTGCTCGATCTGGAAGGCAACCAGGCCGCCGACACCCTGTTCTACAGCGCCGAGGATTCCGCCGAGCGCTACAGCGCTATGGACACCATCCGCGAGCAGGGCAATGTGTACCTCACGGCCGGTACGATGCTGATGAGCAACCGTATGAACCCATTGCTGGAAATTGTCGCCGACACCTGTGGTCGTCACGACACTCTCGGCGGCGCCTGCGCCACGGAAAGCAACACGGTGCGCTATGACCTGGAAAAGCGCTGCATGCACGCCTGCCGGGATAGCTGGATGCTGGCCGTCAACCAGCATCCGGAGTTTCAGCTGGGCAAACGGGACATCACCCATAACATCAACTTCTTCATGAATGTGCCGGTCACCGCCGACGGGGGCCTCACCTTTGAGGATGGTATTTCCGCCCCGGGAAAATATGTAGAACTGACCGCCTGCATGGATGTGGTGATGCTGATATCCAACTGCCCGCAGCTCAACAACCCCTGCAACGGCTACAACCCCACACCCATTGAAGTGTTGATCTGGAACCACTGATTGATCCGCACTTCCCCGGGGACGACCCCGGCGGCCAGAGAATGCCATGACGGGACGACCCGTCAGCCGTCAAAGAGACACCGTCATGTTCAACAAAGTGTTGATTGCCAACCGCGGCGCCATTGCCACCCGTGTGATTTCCACCCTGAAAAAGCTCGGCGTTACCGCCGTGGCCGTCTATGCCGAAGCGGACCGGGATTCCCTGCATGTGACACAGGCCGACGAGGCTTACTGTCTGGGTGAAGGCAGTGCCCGCGACACCTATCTGAATCAGGATGCCCTGTTTGCCCTGATGGAACAGCACAGCATCGAGGCGGTGCACCCGGGCTATGGGTTTCTCAGTGAGAACCCGGATTTTGTGAAGGGCTGCGAAGCCCGTGGCATAGCCTTCATCGGCCCGACACCGCAACAGATGGACACCTTCGGCCTGAAACATACCGCTCGTGCTCTGGCGGAAAACACCGGCGTTCCCCTTCTCCCCGGTACCGACCTTCTCACCAACAAGGAGGCGGCCCTGACAGCGGCAGACCAGGTCGGCTACCCGGTGATGCTGAAAAGTACCGCCGGCGGTGGCGGCATCGGCATGCAGATCTGTGAAAGCGCCGCCAGCCTGGACAAGGCCTGGGATACCGTGCGCCGATTGAGCGCCAACAACTTTTCCAACGATGGCGTATTTATCGAAAAATATATCGCCCGCGCCCGCCATATCGAAGTGCAGGTTTTCGGTGATGGCCAGGGCCATGCGATCACCCTCGGCGAGCGCGACTGTTCCGCCCAGCGTCGCCACCAGAAAGTGCTGGAAGAAACCCCCGCACCCAACTTGCCCGACGCGGTTCGCAGCGAACTGCAGGCCACCGCCAAAACACTGATGGAAGCAGTCCGCTACCGTAACGCCGGCACCGTGGAATTCATTCTCGACCAGGACAGCAACGCCTTTTATTTTCTGGAAGTGAATACCCGCTTGCAGGTAGAGCACGGCGTCACCGAACAGGTTTATGGCGTGGATCTGGTGGAGTGGATGCTGAAACTGGCCGCCGGTGAGTTGCCCCCGCTGGACAGCCTGGCCGCCAACCTGACCGTCTGTGGTCACGCCATCCAGGCGCGGCTTTATGCGGAAGATCCCAACAAGGATTTCCAGCCCAGCGCCGGCCTGCTTACCGCTGTCACCTTTCCCCAGGCCGACGGCCAGGCCCTGCGTATTGATCACTGGATCGAAGCCGGGCTCACCATTTCGCCCCTGTTCGACCCCATGCTGGCCAAGGTGATTGTTCATGAAGCCAGCCGCGACGCAGCGCTGGCCGCACTGGACAAGAATCTGGAAGAAATCTGTATCGAAGGCATCGAAAGCAATCGTGATTACCTGCGCAGCATTCTTGCCGACCCGGTGTTTGCCGACGGCCAGATGACCACCCGCTACCTGAACGACTTCAGCTACCAGCCGTTCACTCTGGACGTGCTGGCCGGCGGCACCCTGACCACGGTGCAGGACTACCCCGGGCGCAGTGGTTACTGGCCGGTGGGCGTACCGCCGTCCGGTCCTTTCGATGCCCTGAGTTTTCGCCTGGGCAATCGTCTGCTGGGCAACGAGGAAAAGGCGGCGGGGCTGGAGTTCACGCTCAACGGCCCTGCCCTGAAATTTAATCAGGCCACCCGCATCGCCCTCACCGGGGCAGACATGCAGGCGACGCTCGATGGCAACCCGGTTCCCGGTTATACCGTCATTGCCATACAGCCGGGCCAGACCCTGAAGCTGGGCAAGGTGGCCGGCGAAGGAGCCCGTGCCTACCTTGCCATTGCCGGCGGCATTCAGTGTACGCCGTATCTGGGATCGCGCAGCACCTTCACCCTGGGCCAGTTCGGCGGCCACGGTGGCCGCGCCCTGCGTACCGGGGATGTGCTGCATTTCTCCCCCGACAACGGCACCGTCAGCAATCTTGTGGTGCCGGAGAACCTGAAACCCTCATTGGGCAAACAGTGGACCCTGCGGGTGATCTACGGCCCCCACGGTGCGCCGGACTTCTTTACCGACGACGACATGACCATGTTCTTCAGCACGGACTGGCAGGTGCACTACAACTCCAGCCGTACCGGTGTGCGCCTGGTGGGCCCAAAGCCCGGTTGGGCGCGCAGCGACGGCGGTGAGGCCGGCATGCACCCGTCCAACATCCATGACAACGCCTACGCCGTGGGCACGGTGGATTTCACCGGTGACATGCCGGTAATCCTGGGCCCGGACGGTCCCTCTCTGGGCGGCTTTGTCTGCCCGGCCACGGTCGTTCTTGCTGACCGCTGGAAACTGGGTCAGCTAAAGGCCGGCGACACCTTGCGCTTTGAGGCTATCAGCCTGGCCGATGCGGATGCCCTGGCCGCAGAACAGGACGCCTGTGTGACGGCCCTGAGCCCACCGCAACAACAGGTCAGCCCGACCGCTATCACCACCCCGATTCTCAACCGCCTGAGCGAAAGCGATGCCGGTGTAGAGGTGGTCTACCGGGCCGCTGGCGACCGTTACCTGCTGGTGGAATACGGCCCCCTGGTGCTGGACCTGCGCTTGCGTTTCCGTGCCCATGCACTGATGTTGTGGCTGCAGGAACAACAGCTCGATGGCGTCATCGAACTGACTCCGGGCATTCGCTCCCTGCAGATTCATTTCGATCCCCAGCAACTGCCCCGTACAGAACTGCTGGAAACACTGGCCCAGGCAGAACATGCCCTGCAACAGCAGGACGATCTGGAAGTACCCTCGCGCATCGTACATATCCCGTTAAGCTGGGATGACGAGGCCTGCCATCAGGCCATCGAGAAATACATGCAGTCGGTGCGCAAGGATGCGCCCTGGTGTCCGTCCAATCTGGAATTTATTCGCCGCATCAACGGCCTCGACAGCATTGATGACGTCAAGGAGATTCTCTTTAGCGCCAGCTACGTGGTGATGGGGCTGGGTGATGTGTATCTGGGTGCCCCGGTGGCAACCCCTTACGACCCTCGCCACCGGCTGGTGACCACCAAGTACAACCCGGCCCGCACCTGGACCGCAGAAAACTCCGTGGGCATCGGTGGCGCCTACCTGTGCGTGTATGGCATGGAAGGCCCTGGCGGTTACCAGTTTGTCGGCCGCACCCTGCAGATGTGGAACCGTTACCGGCAGACCGAGGCGTTTGATCAGCCCTGGCTGCTGCGCTTCTTCGATCAGATTCGTTTCTATGAAGTGAGCCACGAGGAGCTCAATCAGATTCGCCGGGATTTCCCCAAGGGCCAGTACCCGATCCGTATCGAAGAGACCACCTTCAGCCAGAAGGATTATCAGCAGTTTCTGGATGACCACCAGCAAGACATCACCACCTTCACCAACGCCCGCAACCAGGCCTTTGATGAAGAACTGCAACGCTGGGTGGCCAGCGGCCAGATCAACTTCCAGTCCGAGCAGGATCTGGATGCGGACAACCGCGCCGAGTCGGTTGCAGGCACCGCGGTGGAATCGCCGGTGGCTGGCAGTATCTGGAAATTGCATGTGGCCGAAGGCGATACGGTGAAGGAAGGCGATGTGGTGGCGGTGCTGGAATCCATGAAAATGGAGATCGAAATCAGCGCCCCGCAAAGCGGCAAGGTGGTTGCCATCACCCGCCAGGAAGGTCAGCAGATCAATGCCGGCCAGGCGATCATGGTGCTGGACTGAACCGACAGGAACAAGGCTGGGGGCCAGCCGTGGTGCCTCTCACCCTCTCCCCTCAAGGGAGAGGGGAGCTTCCAGCCAGGCCTTTGGGCTTTTTCAGAGGTTATCCAACCAGGTCGCTATGGTCTGCGTGACCGCTTCAGGTTTGCGCGCCCAGCGGAAGTGGTCCGCCTGATCACCCAGCACCTGGGTATTGAGGACCCGATGTTCCACCTCGGCCTGAATGAATTTGTCGCTGACCGCATGAACCGATTCCCTAGGCGCAAACGCATCATCCTGCATGCGCAGACACAGCACCGGACCGGTATAGGCGGCGATGCCACTATCCAGATCCTCACTCAAACCACTGGCCTGATAGCGATTGGTGTTCGCCACGGCCAGCCAGTCTGTCATCAGAGTACGGGCTTCCCGACCACCAAAGCCCAGTTGTTTACCGGGGTAATAACCCAGCAACGCACAGGCGGGAGGAATCAGTTTGCAGAGGATTTTTAACTGGCGGGCGGTTTTGCCGCTGAAGCCGCCCACCCAGGGGCTGCCGCAGGCCGCCAGAATCACCCCGTCTACCTGCGTCGGATACAACCCCGCCACCATGGCGGCGTAATGCCCGCCCAGGGAATGCCCCATCAGGTAGACCGGCTGATCCGGTGCGGTTGTCTTCAGCCATTCCAGCGCGGCGGGGATTTCGTCCACCAACGGCTCGCGGAAACCCCAGTCACAGCGGCGTGATGCCTGCCAGGCACTATCCCCGTGGCCACGCTGTTCCAGCAGGGCCACATTGATCCCCTTCTCCTGTAGTGCCGAGGCCAGCGGCTGATAGAACCGTGCGCCCATACCCAGCGCGGCCATCATAACTACCGTAGCGGTGGCGGACTCGGCGGCAAACCATTGCAGAGGAAGTGAATAACCGGCACCAGCGGGAAGAGAGACGGATTCAGCCGCCTTCATTGCTGGCCTCCTGGCGACGGGGGCGGCGCACCAGTTCCCCCTGGCAATTGGGACAACGGCTGCCATGAACGGTGCAACAATCCACGCAGTAAGTGCATTCGTAGGAACAGATGTAGGCTTCTGCGCGGGCCGGCAAGGGGCGCTGGCAGGTCTCGCACTGTGTTTTCATTTTCAGCATGGAAGCATCCTAGTGAGCCTTCACTTTCTGTTTGCCGCAGCGTTCGCAGCGGTACACCGTCACCAGCTTTCCCTGCTTCACATCGAACTGCTTGTCCTTGCACACCACCCATTTATGAAAGCCATGCTGGCACATGCCTTTGCGCGGGGTTTTCTTTTCCGGTTTTTTGAACGGCAGAATATCGGCCATGACCACAGTACATTGTCGCAATGATCCACCGAGGATAGCGTAATTTTTCGTTCCACGCGTCAACAGCCCATGGCGAGAGAAATCTCTTCCCTGCCCAACAAGCCGGGGCCCTTGCCAGGCCCCGGCAGGGGCTCAGGCAAGTTGCTGACGTTGCAGGCCCCGCCACTGGCATAGCGCACAGAACGCCACCAGTAACGCCACATCCAGCAGCAGGATCTGCCCCCAGAAAGACAGCCAGGGAGCGGCCAAAATCATGACCACCGGGGTAGCCACCACCCAGGCAGCATCCGCTGTAGTGATCATTTTCGCCAGCAGCGGGGAGATCGGCTTGCGGGTAGCCACCCATGCCACATCCGCGGCAAACAGCAGCAACCCGGCGCCAAGCACCATCAGGATCAGCGGATTGAACTCACCCATCAGCGCCGCCACGGCACTGGGGGAAAACAGCAGAATCACTCCCAAAATGGTAGAACACAGGGCATTGAACAGCAGAGCAGATTTAAGAGACGTCCAAGGCATGATGCACCTCCGATTTGATTAAGTGGTACATTCAGATTCCCCTGATCAGGGAAGAGGAACAATTACCTCAGAGGTAATGGTGAAGCCGGCAGCGCCCCTCCATGCTTAACCGCTGTTAACCGCCTCTCAAGGAGCCCTCCATGCAGACCGGACAGATACTCGCCGAACTTCGCAAGACACGGCGCCTGAGCCAGCTGGATCTGGCTCTGCGTGCGGACGTTTCCAGTCGACATCTGAGTTTTATCGAGACCGGCCGTAGCCAGGCCAGCTCGCAGATGCTCAAACGTCTGGCCATGGAGCTGGAGTTGAGCTGCCGGGACACCAATCGGCTGCTGCTGTCCGCCGGTTATGCCCCAGCCTTCAGTGAAACCGATCTGGACAGCGAGTCCATGGCACCGGTGCGCCAGGCGCTGGAGGTCATGCTGGTCAATCACAATCCTTTCCCTGCCGTGGTGCTGGATGCCCAGTGGAATGTGTTGATGGCCAATCAGGCACAGCAACAGCTGATGGCCATGATGATGCAGGAGCGTGGCCCCTTCCCGCAGACCACCAATGTGGTGGAGCTGGTGTTTCACCCCCGGGGTTACCGGCCTTTCCTGGCCAACTGGGAAGAAGTGGCAAGCTTTCTGTTACGGCGCCTGCATCGGGACCAGCAAGCCCGTCCGACCCCGGCGCTGACCCGCCTGCTGGAACGCCTCGGAGCACTGGCGGATGTGGAGCCCCTGCTCCACCGGGACCCGCCGAGCGACCGCAACGAGCCCATGCTGGCTCTGGATATCCACCTGGCCGGGCAACGCCTGCGCAGTTTCTCTACCCTGGCCAGTTTCGGCACCGCTCTGGATGTGGTGATGGAAGAGCTGTGTATCGAGCACTTTTTCCCCGCCGATGACGCCACCCGCCGCTGGTTTCGCAAGCAGATTCAATAAGCCCATCGAAGGGGCAGGCGCAAACCCGTATAATTCGCCCCCCGAGAATCAACCGGCAGTGATAATGACTGATTTTACCCCCGGCCAGCGCTGGCTAAGCGAATCCGAAACCGAACTGGGCCTCGGCATCATCAAGGAATTGGATTACCGTCTGGTCACCGTGGGCTACCCGGCGGTAGAAGAGGAGCGCACCTACGCCATCAACAATGCGCCCCTGTCGCGGGTCATCTTCAGCATCGGCGATACCATCCGCACCGCCGACGAACTGGAGCTGGTGGTGACCGAGGTCAACGAGCTCAACGGCCTCAAGGTCTACATGGCTCACCCTCTGAGCCAGCCGGAAGATATACAGCCGGTGCCGGAAACCCATCTGGGCCACAAACTGCGCCTGACCACGGCGCTGGATCGGCTGCTCTCCAACCAGCTGTCCTCCAACCGCTGGTTCGAACTGCGTGTGGATGCGCTGAACGCTCACTGCCAGCAACAGCAGTCCACCATCAAGGGACTGCGTGGCCCGCGCATCGACCTGATCGGCCACCAGCTCTACATCGCCGACCAGGTGGCCAATCGCTTTGCTCCCCGGGTACTGCTCGCCGACGAAGTGGGCCTGGGCAAGACCATTGAGGCCGGCCTGATTCTCCACCAGCAATTGCTCAGCGGCCGCGCCAAGCGGGTGCTGGTGGTGGTGCCCTCACCGCTCGTGCACCAGTGGTTTGTGGAAATGGTGCGTCGTTTCAATCTGCACTTTTCCATTTTCGATGCAGAACGGCTCAATGCTCTGCAGCCGCAAACCAGTATCAAGGATATGCTGGCGCAGATTATCGAAGAGGAAAAAGCGGCAGCGGAAAGCGAGAACGAGGATAACGCAGAGGATGCGCAGGAAACCTGGGACAACCCCTTCCTCAGTGAACAGCTGATCCTGTGCAGCACCGATTTTCTTGCCGAGTGCGATATTGATCAGCTCGCGGCAGCGGACTGGGATCTGCTGGTGGTGGACGAAGCCCACCATCTGGAATGGGCGCCAGACGCCCCCAGCGACGATTACCAGCGAGTAGAGACCATTGCCCGCCAGGCCCGTGGCCTGCTGCTGCTCACCGCCACCCCGGAACAGCTTGGCCTGGAAAGCCACTACGCGCGCCTGCGCCTGCTGGACCCGGATCGCTACCCGAGCCTGGATGCCTTCCGCGAAGAACAGTCCCACTACCAGGAAATCGCCAGCCTGGCCGGCAAGCTCCATGACGAGGACAGCTGGTCTGCGGACCTGAAATCCGAGGCGGCCCGCCTGCTGCCGGACATGACCATCAGTGAAGACCAGCGTGAGGCGATCCTGGCCGAGTTGCTGGACCGCTCCGGCCCCGGCCGGGTGATGTTCCGCAACACCCGTCATAACATTGCCGGCTTCCCGAGCCGCCACGTGCACGGCATTCCGTTACCGCTGCCGGAGGAATACCAGTACGACAGCGACGAGGAACGGGAAGGCCATCTGCACCCGGAAACCCTGTTCCACGACGACCGCTGGTGCACCCTGGACCCTCGGGTCAGTTGGCTGGAAAAGTTCTTCAAGGAACACCGTAAAGACAAGGTGCTGGTGATCTGTGCCAACCGCCATACCGCCACCGATCTGCATGCCCACTGCAACTACAAGCTGGGCATGAACGTGGCCATGTTCCATGAGGACATGGACCTGATCGAGCGGGACCGGGCTGCCGCCTTCTTCGCCGATGATGTGGATGGTGCCCAGGCGCTGATCTGTTCCGAGATCGGCTCCGAAGGCCGTAACTTCCAGTTTGCCCACCATTTGGTGCTGCTGGATCTGCCGCTGAACCCGGACCTGCTGGAGCAGCGCATCGGCCGCCTGGACCGTATCGGCCAGACCGAAGACATCCAGATCCATGTGCCCTACTTCGAGGCCCACGCCCAGGAAGTGCTGTTCCGTTGGTACCACGAAGGCATGAACGCCTTCGAGCACACCAACCCGGCCGGCCACGACATCTACCTGCGCAGTCGCGATGCCCTGGA
>NZ_JABURH010000111.1:0-32001 GCF_014762765.1 Alcanivorax sp. | reverse complement strand
GCCACCGCCCTGGCCCGTGATGACATGCAGTTCCTTACCTGGGAGCATCCCATGGTCACCGGCAGCCTGGACATGCTGCTTACCGAACACCGTGGCAAGGCTGCCGTGAGTCTGCTTAAAAACCCCAAGATCAATGCCGGCACCCTGCTGATCGAGGCCATCTACACCATCGATGCGGTGGCGCCCAAATACCTGCAGGCGGACCGCTTCTTGCCTACCACGGTGATTCGCCACCTGCTCGACGCCAACGGCAAGAACATCAGCCAGGCGATCAGCCACGAGGGCCTGAGCCAGCAATGTCACAAGATGGACAAGCCACTGAGTCGCAAGATTGTCGGCAGCCAGAAACCGCTGTTGGATAAACTGCTCAAGGCGGATGAAGCGCTTGCCGCGAAAGAAGCCCAAGGCACAATTGATGGCGCCCTGGAAAAAATGCGCCAGGAACAGGGCCATGAACTGGCTCGCCTGAAGGCGCTGCAGGCCAAGAACCCGGCGGTGCGTGACGAGGAAATCCAGGCCCTGGAAGCCCAGACTGAAGCCTTGGAGAAAGTGCTCGGCGAAGCTCGCTGTCAGCTGGAAGCCGTGCGCGTGATTGTAGCCGGCGGGGCGTAAAAAACGAGGAGCGAGTGACGAGGTACGAGTAGCGAAAACCTTTATGATTTGAGTTTGCTTTTCGCTCCTCGCAACTCGTCACTCGTCACTGCCTTTCCATCCGCGTAGGCTGCACCGGCGCAAAACTTTTACCACGGAGGGCACAGAGAACACAGAGACAGTCTTTTCCTCAGTGACTCTGTGCCCTCTGTGGTGAACATTGATTTTGGTTTCGGCCACAACCACCCTCCGACCCCAAAGGACAAAGCATGAGCGAACTGTTGAAGTGTGTGGAAATCGAGCCGGCAGGCGATGCCACGGCTGCCGTGATCTGGCTGCATGGCCTGGGGGCCAGTGGTCATGATTTCGAGCCCATCGTGCCGGAGTTGCAGCTGCCAGCCGGGCTGGATGTGCGTTTTGTGTTTCCCCATGCGCCGGAGATTCCCGTCACCGTCAACGGCGGCATGGTTATGCCCGCCTGGTACGACATTCTCGCCATGGATATCGACCGCAAGGTGGACGAGGCCGGGGTGTTGGCATCCGCGGATGCCGTGGACGCCCTGATCGAACGAGAGATCCAGCGTGGCATTCCGGCCCACCGGATCGTCATCGCCGGCTTCTCCCAGGGCGGTGCGGTGGCCTATCAGACCGCATTACGCTACCCACAACAGCTGGCCGGCCTGCTGACCTTGTCCACCTATATGGCCATGCCGGTCACCCCCTCTACCGCTAATGCGTCCCTGCCGGTCATGATCTGCCACGGCAGCCAGGACCCCATGGTGCCGGAAGTGCTCGGCCGCCGGGCAGCAGACACCCTGACCAGCCTGGGTTATACACCTGAGTACCTCACCTACCCCATGGAGCATATGGTCTGCCTGGAGCAGATTCGTGATATCGGGCAATGGCTGAACAAGGTTCTCGCAGCCTGACCTGTACCAAAGCCCCCCCTCGTAGTCGTCTTGCCCACAAGGCGACTACGGTTATGGTCCTGCAGTGAAACGAATCCCTACCGATCCAACACCCCTCTAAATTGCACTTTGTTGCTTATCAACTGTCACCGCAGTCATTACTCACAGACTTCATCCGTTACGACGTTTTACGCTTCAAGCCACGCCAGTCACAGCAAAACACCGCGTGTTGTTGTCAGATGGGAGGAAGCCTGTCGTATAAGTGAGGAAAAGTGATGAAAGTAACGACATTACCCAAGCTGTTACTGCTGGGCACCGCAATGAGCTTGCCAGTGGCCAGCCTGGCTCAGCCACCGGCCTGGGCCGGCAAAGGAAAAGGCCAGGCGATGCAGCAACAGGAAAGCCACGAGCGGGAATACCGCCGTGATGACCACCACCGGGATTACCGCGATTACCGCTACAGCGACCGTGAACGTGACGCTCTGCGTCGCCATCTGAGCAACAGGGATTACCAGTCCCTGCCGCCTGGCCTGCAAAAGAAAGTGGCCCGCGGCGGCCAGCTGCCACCGGGCTGGCAGAAGAAACTCCAGGTTGGCCGCACCCTGCCCGATGACCTTTACTACCACGGGCAGCGTCTGCCGGTGTACGACGGCATACGCCGTATTGACGGGGTGACCGATGTGATCATCGACAATGAGGCCGTGAGAATCATGGACGCCACCCAGACCATTATTGATGTGTTCGGGATTCGTTGAGCTGCAAGAGACAAGTTTCAAGTCGCAACGCGAAGAATACGCAGTGTCTCTTTAAGAGGTGAGCCCCACGTGGATGCTGCAACGCGGGCACGGCCTCTGATATTGGAAGGCCATCGACCGCGCCTTGTAGCTTGAAGCTTGCAGCTTGAAACTCAAAAAAAAGCCGCGCCCCTTTCGGGGCGCGGCTTTTTGTTGCCTGCAGCGTGTAGCGTGCTGCTTCTTCCTGCTGCTTACAACCAGTAAACGGTCACGAACAGGAACAGCCATACCACGTCCACAAAGTGCCAGTACCAGGCACCCGCTTCCCAGGCAAAGCAGTTATCCGGGCTGAAGTGACCCTTGATAACACGGATCAGGGTGATCAACAGGAAGATGGTCCCGATGGTCACGTGGGCACCGTGGAAGCCGGTGAGCAGGAAGAACAAGCTGCCGTAGATCCCTGCATCCAGAGTCAGACCCATGTCATAGGCGTGCACATATTCCAGACCCTGCAGGCCCAGGAAGATGGCGCCCAGTACCACGGTGATGGCCTGGAAGATGATCAGCTTGCCGCGCTGGTTTTCCAGCAGAGCGTGGTGGGCAATGGTCAGGGTGATGGAGCTGACCAGCAGGATAGCGGTGTTGATGGCCGGCAGGCCCCAAGCGCCCATGGGCGTGGTGGTGCTACCGTCCGGGGTCACCGTAAGCGGCCACATGGCCTGGAAACCCGGCCACAGTAGTTCGTGGGTCATGGCGTTGGAGCCTTCCCCGGACAACCACGGAATGATCAACCAGCGGGTGTAGAACATGGCGCCGAAGAAGGCGGCAAAGAACATCACCTCGGAAAAGATGAACCACAGCATGCCCTGGCGATAGGAACCGCCCAGTTGATTGCTGTGCAGACCACCCACGGATTCCTTGATGGTATCGCGCCACCAGGCGGCAATGACCAGCAGCAACCAGGTCAGACCGATGAAGAACAGCGGCTTGCCGAAGAAGTTCGGCTCCATGGTATCCATGGTGCTCTGCTGGATGAACTTGGCACCGCCAATGGCGGTCATGAACAAGCCGATGGACGCGGTCAGCGGCCAGGGGCTGCTCTCGGGAACGTAATACTTTTCAGTAGCCATTCGAAAATCTCCTCTACAACCGGCTGTTATCAGTTCACAGCCACGCTGTTGTTTTTACCGGCGACCCGCTCTGTCACATCGAAGATCGTATAGGACAGAGTGAATTGGTTTATATGACGTGGAATTTCCGGGTCCAGATAGAAAATCATCGGCATGTCCTTACGCTCGCCTGCGGCCAGGGTCTGCTGGTCGAAGCAGAAGCACTGGGTCTTGTGCAGGTAGCGCGCAGCTTCCCCCGGCGTTACTGAGGGGATGCTCTGGGTAATCATGTCCGTTGACGTCGGGTTGCTGGCATAAAAATGTACCAGGGTAATTTCCCCCGGGTGCACCTTGACCCGCTTGGTCTCAGAGGTGAATTCACCGCTGATGCCGTCGCCTTTCTGGGTAATGAATTCCACCGTCACGGTACGATCCGCCACCACCTGTTCGGGAACGTCGGTGGCGGCCGTACTGGATGTCTTGCCGTTCAGGCCGGTGATGTCACAGATAACGTTATAGAACGGCACCATGAGGAAGGCGAAGCCAAACATGGCTACCGCCCAGATCAACAGCTTCTTCAGCGTACGCTTGTTGCGTTCTTCCACGCTGAGCTGTTTTTCGCTCATGGTACCGCTCCTGTCCGTTATCGGGACTTACTTGACCACCGGCGGGGTGTCGTAGGTGTGGAACGGCGCCGGAGACGGCACTTCCCATTCCAGACCTTCGGCCCCATCCCAAGGCTTGGCCGCTGCTTTTTCGCCTTTCTTCATGGCGCACAGCACAGCCACCGCCAGGAACAACAGCTGGGACAGACCGAACCAGAAGCCACCAATGGAAATCCAGAAGTTGTAGTCCGCAAACTGCAGCGCGTAGTCAGCGTAACGACGCGGCATGCCGGCCAGACCCACGAAGTGCATGGGGAAGAACAGCAGGTTGGCGGAAATCAGGGAGTTCCAGAAGTGCAGTTCACCCAGGGTCTTGTTGGGCATCACGCCGGACCACTTCGGCAGCCAGTAGTAGGCAGCAGCGAAGATGGAGAAGATGGCGCCGGTCACCAGTACATAGTGGAAGTGAGCCACAACGAAGTAGGTATCGTGGTACTGGAAGTCCACCGGAGTGATCGCCAGCATCAGGCCGGACAGACCGCCACAGGTAAACAGCACCACGAAGGCGATGGCCCACTTCATCGGCAGCTCGAAGCTCATGGAGCCGCGCCACATGGTGGCCACCCAGTTGAACACCTTCACACCCGTGGGTACGGAGATCAGCATGGTCATGTACATGAAGAACAGGGTACCGGCCAGCGGCATGCCCACGGTGAACATGTGGTGAGCCCATACCACGAAGGACAGCAGCGCAATGGACGCGGTGGCGTACACCATGGAGGCGTAACCGAACAGCGGCTTGCGGGCAAAGGCCGGAATGATCGCTGACACGATACCGAAGCTCGGCAGGATCATGATGTACACCTCGGGGTGCCCGAAGAACCAGAACACGTGCTGGAACAGTACCGGGTCACCGCCGCCGGCAGCATCGAAGAAGCTGGTGCCGAAGTGACGGTCGGTCAGCATCATGGTCACTGCACCGGCCAGTACCGGGATTACCGCGATCAGCAGGAAGGCGGTGATCAGCCAGGTCCATACGAACAGCGGCATCTTCATCAGGGTCATGCCAGGGGCACGCATGTTGAAGACAGTAACGACCACGTTGATGGCACCCATAATGGAAGAAATACCCATCATGTGGACGGACAGGATGAACAAGTCCGTGGAGTCCGGGCCATATTTGGTGGACAGCGGAGCGTAGAAAGTCCAACCGAAGTTCGGCGCACTGGGGTTGCCATCGCCGAAGGCACTCATGATCACGGAACCGATCAGGATCGCGAAGGCGAAAGGCAGAATCCAGAAGGACCAGTTATTCATCCGCGGCAGCGCCATATCCGGCGCACCAATCATCAGTGGAATCATCCAGTTGGCCAGGCCAACCGTGGCGGGCATCACCGCACCAAACACCATGATAAGACCATGCACGGTGGTCATCTGGTTGAAGAATTCCGGATCGACAAACTGCATGCCGGGCTCGAGCAGCTCGGCACGGATCACCATGGCCATAAAGCCGCCAGCGAGGAACATGGCGAAGCTGAACCACAGGTACAAAGTACCGATATCTTTGTGGTTGGTGCTGAACAGCCAACGTTTCAGGCCGGTCGGGGCGTGGTGATGATCGTGGTGATCATCATGGGTTGCAGCTGCAGTAGACATTGCTATCCCCTCCCTTATTCGTGGTCGTTAACGTCGGCGGGCTGAATCAGATCGCCGGTGTCGTTGCCGAAAGCGTTACGCTCGTAGGTGACCACTGCCGCAATCTGGCGCGGGGTCAACTGAGCCTTGAATGCGGGCATGGCAGCACGGCCATTTACCAGCACATCGATATGTTCGTTCAGGTGCTCCGGCTTGGTTGCGAAGTCGGTACCCGCAAACGGCAGACCAATGCCACCCTCACCATTGGCACCATGACACAGTGCACAGGCGCTGGCGTAAACCTGCTTGCCTTCGTCCATCGCCTGATCCAGTCCGGTGAACGGCGTCAGGTCAGGACCGGAAGCGGCTTTTTCTTTCTCTTCAGCAATCCAGGTCTTGAACTCGTCCTGGCTAACCACTTCTACCGCAATCGGCATGAAGGCGTGGTTCTTGCCACACAGTTCCGCACACTGGCCGTAATAGGTGCCTTCCTTGCCTTCCGGCACTTTTGCCCACATTTCATTGACGAAACCGGGAATAGCGTCTTTCTTGCCACCGAAATCCGGGATCCAGAAAGAGTGGATCACATCGTCTGAGGTCACCAGGAAACGGACTTTCTGGCCTGACGGAATGATCAGTTTGTTATCCACTTCCAGCTGGTAGTTGTGGTCTTTCTCGGGAGCTTCCTTGCCAACCAGCTCTTTCGCTGTGCCATAGGGGAACAGGCCGCCGGCCAGGACCGGGTTGTTGTACTGTTCAGGTGGCGTGGCCAGGTTGGAGAAGAAAGAGACACCGATGTCGTTGTCATCTTCGTAGGTCAGGTACTCGTAGCTCCACTTCCAGCGGTAGCCGGTTACCTTCACCGTCAGTTCGGATTCAGCGCTGTCGTCAATCTGAACCAGAACACGGGTGGCAGGCACCGCCATGGCGATCAGAATCACGAAGGGAATCACAGTCCAGAGCACTTCCAGGAAGACGTTTTCGTGGAAGGTGGACGGATTGGGGTTCTTGGCGCGGCGGTGGCTGATCATGGAGTATACGATCAGGCCGAACACCAGCAGACCGATGACGGTCACAATCCAGAGCACGGTGGTGTGAAGATCTTGAATATCCTGACTGACCTGGGTCACCCCCGGTCGCAGGTCGAGTTCGGAACGTTCGGTCCAGTCGCTGGCGAAGGTCAGACCACTGATCATCAGTGACGTCAGACCAACCGCCGCGCGGTGGAACAGAGTTGACTGCATGCGTTTGCTCCCTGTTTTCCCCAGCATGGCCCCGTAGGACACGCTTGTTCTTTGCCGTCACCGGCACCTGGAAAGCGAAGTTTCAGGATGATGCCGTGGAGCCGCAGCCAACGCCTTGTCCCGCAGACCTCAGCAACCAAGGGGGCGGCCACCAATAGGGATCGTGCGGGCGGCAAAATCCAATAAAATCAAATAGCTAGAAATCAGCACGGTCGATTTCACCAGATCGCCACAGGTGCGGCAAATTGCCCCACTGCATATATGGGCGCCAACTCTAGTCATTCGCATCCGCAAAGTCCAGCCGAAAGGTAGGGTTTATCAAGCCTTTCAGGCAGATACGAGCCCTCCTCATCGTGCTAGACTCCGCTCCCCTTTACCACACACAGCTTGTACCACATCCATGTCAAAACGACGTCAAATCTACCGGGTGATATTCCACAATCAGGGTCATGTCTACGAAATCTATGCCTCGCAGATATACCAAAGCGACCTGTATGGATTTGTCGAAGTGGAAGAGTTTCTGTTCGGGGAGCGGGCCAGCCTGGTGGTGGACCCGGGGGAGGAAAAGCTGAAGCGGGAATTCAACGACGTGATGCGCTCCTTTATTCCCCTTCACGCGGTCATTCGTATCGACGAGGTGGAAAAGGAAGGGGTCGGCAAGATCATGGAATCCAGCGGCAACAATATTACTGCCTTCCCCATGCCCCCGGGGCCGGCACCGAAGAAGTAAATCACGTCTCTGCGGGCAGCAGGTAAAAAAGAAGGGCGCCAGTCTCGCTGAACGCCCCGAGGGTTGCCTGATGTTACAAGAGGAGAAAACGTGTCTTGCTTACCTGATTTGTCCGGCGAGAACGATAAAGGTTCCGTCAGCGGATAAAAAAAACGCTATCGGCCTCATATCCGGGATTTGAACGAATCCCGCAACGGCTCGCCGGTATTCAGCGCCACCTGCTCGGCGCGGGCCAGCAGCCGCACGAACAGAACCACCATGACTCGGGTCATCCATTCCATAACGCAGCCTCCAGACAATTAGGGGGGTGGGGTGAAGCGCATCCTGCTCCCTGGTCATCCATTCGCTGACCCTTCACCTCATGCTCAGCAAGTCAGAGGCGGGCAAACGGCATAAGTTCGTGGCCGGTGCACGCTTTTACCTGACTTTTACAAGCAGTCCCCTTCTTTATATAGAAGGCGTTATTGCGCCGGGGCGGTCTGTTCAATGGGCTGGCCGTAACGTTTGGTGGGGTTCACATCATGAGGCTGAATCCAGCCCATCATCATGCTCAGCAGAATGAACAGGAAAATCACCGCCGAAAAGCCTACCCGCCAGGCCAGGGCCCGCATGGTCTTGCCGGATTTGCCGTCGTCCTTGACCAGGGAGAACAGGGCCCGCCCCAGTGAAACCACTGCCGCAATCAACAGTACGATGACAATCAGTTTCACCCACCACATACGATTACTCCGTTTCGATTGGCCCGCGTCTTGACCCGCGCTTGGCGGCAGGCAGGCTTTACTATGTACAATGTGCCGCCATTGTAATGGCCGCACCTGCCAGTGCACGCACTATTCCGCTGCGCTCCGCTCAGAACGGATGCTGCAGCCGCGAGAGCAAAGATCATGTCAAACACCAAGGACCGCAGTCCGGTTCTGTCCTGGATCGCCTTTCTGGCCACCTTTGCGGTTGTCGCCCTTTGCCTGCGCCTGAGCTGGTGGCAGCTGGAACGGGCAGAAGAAAAGCGGCTATGGCTGACCGCACAGGAAGAAAAGGCTCGCCAACCGGCTGCTGACCTGCCTGCGCTGCTGGCTGATCCGTCGCCTCTGCACCGGCAAGCCGCCTTCTCCGGCAGTCTGGACAACGCCCACAACGTGCTGCTGGACAACCGTATTCGCAACGGCGTGGCCGGCTATCACCTGCTCACCCCGCTGCAGACCCGTGAAGGTCACTGGGTACTGATCAACCGGGGTTGGCTACCCCGCGGTGCCCGTCGGGAACAGTTGCCGGAGATCCATGCCATCAGCGGGAGAATTCCCGTGGAAGGCACGGTCTATCGCCCCTCCCGGGAGACCTTTGTGCTTCAGAACGCCCCATTGCCCGACAATCAATGGCCTTTGCGGGTACAGAAAGTGGATTTTGACGCCATTGGCGAAAAACTTGGGGTAGAATTGGCCCCCTTCGAAATCCGGGTGCGCCCGGATCTGGCTCTGGGCGGTCATCCCCCCTTGCCACGCCCCTGGCAGGAGATCGCCCCCATGGGCCCGGACAAGCACAAGGCTTATGCGCTGCAGTGGTTTGCGCTGGCAATGGCGGCCCTGCTGATATATGTTGCCGCCGCCGTGCGCAACCGGCGAAAGACGCGAGAGGAACACTCCTAATGTCTCCACGCACCAAGAACATTGCCACCCTGGCGGCGATCGTTGCTCCTTTTGTCCTGTTCTTTCTGGCAGGCCGCTTTCTGATCGATCCGTGGGAACTGCCGCGGGAAAACAAGGGGCAGCTACTGATTCCCCATATCGACATGGCCAAGCTGAACGCCGTCAATGACGATGGCGACGCCTATACCGGCGACGACATGACCGGCCTTTGGACTATCCTTTATGTGGCAGGCAGCGAGTGTGATACCCGCTGCAAGAACGGCCTGTATTACCAGATGCGCCAGGTCCGCCAGACGCTCGGGGCAGACGTGGACCGGGTGCGACGGGTAATCCTGCATACCGCCCCGGCAGGCGACTCCCTCAACGCATTCCTGAACAACAACGTGAAAGGCATGGTATCAATCCATGCCGAACCACAAGCCGTGAATAACGCCCTGGCGCCGGTGTATGAAACCATCGACGGCGAACCGGTTGGCGATATTTTCCTGGTCAGCCCGGACGGCCAGATCTTCATGCGTTACCCCACGCACGAGAACATGGATGCCACCCTGGAAGAGGCGGAAAACATCCGCGTCGATCTCAAACGCACCCTGAAAGGGTCTCTGATCGGTTAACGGAACGCTATCTATGCAAGCGCTTACTCCTTCACAAATCTGGCTGCGCCGGCTGTCTTTGCTGGCCGTTTTCATGGTTGCCGTAGTGATTATTCTGGGAGCCTGGACCCGCCTATCCGATGCCGGCCTGGGCTGTCCGGACTGGCCCGGCTGCTATGGCCACCTGGATGTCCGCAAGGCCATCGATCATGTGAACACCACCAACGAAACCATGCCGGGCTCCCTTCGCGAAGCCCACAAGACCGTGCCGGAAATGGTGCACCGCTATTTCGCCTCTACCCTGGGCCTGGTGATACTGATCATCGCGGCCCTCTCTTTCATCAACCGCAAGCAGGAAAAGCAGCCGCTCAAGTTACCCCTGTTTCTGGTAGTACTGGTGATTTTCCAGGGTATTCTCGGCAAATGGACCGTCACCATGGGGCTGCAGCCCACCATCGTCATGCTGCATCTGCTGGGCGGCTTCACCACCTTTACCCTGCTGGTGTTGCTCACCGCCCGCCTCTACCGCTGGCCGCGTTTTCTCAATGATTGCGACGTGCGCATGCTCAAGCCGATTGCCTCCATCACCCTGATCGCCGTGATCCTGCAGATCGCCCTGGGTGGCTGGACCGCCAGCAACTACGCCGCAGTGGCCTGTACCGAACTGCCGGTGTGCGAAGAAGGCTGGCAGAATCGCCTCGATTTCGACGAGGCCTTTATTTTCTGGGGCCACGAGCATGACAAGCCGGACTACGAATACGGTGTACTGGATAACGATGCCCGCACCACCATCCACGTGATGCATCGCTTCGGCGCCCTGCTGGTGACCCTGCTGGTGTTGGCACTGGTAGCCAAGATCCTGATCCGCGCACGCAGTGTATTCTTCCGCAATTTCGCGCTGGGGATCTTCGCCCTGCTGGTGGTGCAAATTGCCCTGGGGCTGAGTAATGTGATGTTTGCCGTGCCCCTGGATGTGGCCGTCGCCCACAATTTCGTGGCCGTACTACTGCTCGCCAGTCTGGTACTCTTCATCCGCGCGATTAATGTGAAATGCGGCCTGCGCCAACCGTCTCCGCCCACACAATCCAAAGCGCAAGGAGCGTGACCATGAGCCAAACCGCCACCTGGCGCGACTACCTGGCCCTGACCAAACCCGGGGTTGTAATGCTGCTGATGGTGACCGCCGTAGCCGGCATGTTTCTGGCCACCGAGCCGGCAGGCATGGTGCCGATGCACATCTTCATCCCGGCCTTTCTGGGGCTGACCCTGGCCATGATGTCGTCTGCGGCCATCAATCAGATCATGGACCAGAAAATCGATGCGATAATGAAACGCACCGAGAAGCGCCCACTGGTGGCCGGCAAGCTGAGCCCGAAAGCGGCCATTGCCTTCGCCATACTGCTGGCGACAGCCTCCATGGTCATGTTGTATTTTCTGGTCAACCCAATCACCGCCTGGCTGACCCTGTTCGGCTTCGTTGGTTATGCCTTTATTTATACCCTCTATCTGAAACGCGCCACGCCGCAGAACATCGTGATTGGCGGTATCGCCGGCGCCATCCCGCCATTGCTGGGCTGGGTAGCGGTCACCGGGGAGGTGCACCCCTATGCCTGGCTGCTGGTGCTGATCATCTTCGTCTGGACACCGCCGCACTTCTGGGCTTTGGCCATTCACCGTCGCGATGAATACGCCAAGGCCGACATCCCCATGCTGCCGGTGACCCACGGCATCCCGTTCACCCGGGAGTCGGTGCTCTACTACACCATCCTGCTGTTTATCTGCACCCTGCTACCCTATCTGACCGGCATGAGCGATCTGATCTACCTGCTCAGCGCCCTGATTCTGGGGCTGGTGTTTCTTTATCATGCAGTGCGACTGCGGTTTTCCACAGACCCCAAGCTGCCGATGAAAACCTTCGGCTATTCCATCACTTACCTGTTTGCGCTGTTTACTGCGCTGCTGGTGGACCACTATCTGCCGGTAACGCCACAAACCGTGGCCGGGTGGCTGGGGGCGTAAAAAGACCAATTGATAATTGAGAATGGAGAATTGATAACTGGCGCGAGCCAGATTTTGAGATTCTCCAACGCAGGAGGCCGCGCTCAATGTCTGGGCGCGACCTCTTTGCTTTCAGGCTACTGAGCAGCCCATCCGCGCCGTTATCAATTCTCAACTATCCACTATCAATTGCCCCTCGCATCCCGCCCACCTGTTGGCGTTATACTGGTTGTATAACTACAAACCGGGAGCACCTCATGACAACGCGCAGCATGGATGAGTGGCTGGACGCCTACGGCGAAAGCCACCAGAACCCCACCAACAAGAAAGTCCACTTTGTCTGTGTACCGGTCATCTTCTTCAGCATCGTGGGATTCCTGTGGGCTATCCCGGCCCCCTTCTTTGCCAGCTTCTGGGCCGTTCTTACCCTGATTGGCGTCACCCTCTACTATGCTCGCCTTTCCCGCCCCATTGCCCTGGGCATGCTGTTTTTCAGTCTGGCCTGCCTGTTTGTCCTGTCACTGATCGCCGCTAGTGGCGCCAGCGTCTTCTGGATATCCCTGGTGCTGTTCGTGGCGGCCTGGATCGGCCAGTTCTGGGGGCACAAGGTGGAAGGCAAGAAACCCTCCTTCTTCGAGGACATCCAGTACCTGATGATCGGCCCGGCCTGGATCATGGGATTTCTGTATCGCAAGTGGGGCATCAAATACTGACAGCCTCTCTACGAAACCACTGTAGGAGCACCTCTCGAGGTGCGAACCGAGCGATAGCGAGGAATGCGTTAGAGGTTAGCGCCAAAAGCATTTTATTGATAAAGCATTGAAGCAAGGATCACCGCTACTCCTTCGCCAGGGCTCAGATTCGCACCTCAAGAGGTGTATTCGCTTCGCTCACCCTTCGGGCCGCACGGAACTACGTGCGTTACTCCGCTACGCTCCGTTCCTACAGCGGCTTCGTAGTCCCTTCTTTCCCCTCTACGAGTTTTGCAGTAGTTTATAGCCACAATAAAACTGCACGGGGAAGGCTATCGTCATGGGGACTCTTATTTTTATCGGCGTTATCGTCGCCGTTATCATCTACATCATTGCCGTTTACAACCGCCTGATTGCCCTGAAGAACCGTTTCAAGAACGGCTTTGCGCAAATTGATGTGCAGCTGCAGCGCCGTCACGACCTGATCCCCAACCTGGTGGAAACCGCCAAGGCTTACATGAGCCACGAGAAGGACACCCTGACCCAGGTGATTGAGGCCCGTAATCAGGCGGTAAGTGCCAAGAAAGCGGCTGCAGAACATCCCGACGATGGTGGTGCGGTGAGCAACCTGGGCAAGGCCGAATCCCTGCTGTCCGGTTCCCTGGCCAACTTCTTCGCGCTCAGCGAAAACTACCCGGACCTGAAAGCCAACGACACCATGGCCCAGTTGATGGAAGAACTGAGCAGTACGGAAAACCGCATCGGCTTTGCCCGTCAGGCATTCAATGATGCAGTAATGAACTACAACACCTACCGCGAACAGTTTCCGCAGAATTTCATTGGCGGCCTGTTTGGCAGCTTCAAGGAAGCCCAGCTTCTGAAGATAGAAACCGAGGAAGCCCGCAAGGCAGTGAAAGTCAGCTTCTGAGTCGGCGACCATGGATTTCTTTCAACATCAGGAGCGGGCCCGCCGCAAGACCGGGCTGCTGGTCCTGTATTTTTTCCTGGCCGTTGTTGCCATTCTGGTCTGTGTGAATCTGGCACTGCTGCTGGCATTTGCCTGGATGGACGTGCAGCTCCCTCCCGGCCAGTGGCTCACGCACCCGATGACACTGGGGATAAGCCTTTTCACCCTGCTGGTCATGGTGTGTGGCTGCCTCTTCAAGACCTGGAAATTACGCCGCGGCGGCAAAGGCCTGGCCGCCATGCTCGGCGCCCGTCCGATTGACCCGGATACCCGCCACAGCGACGAGAAGAAACTGATCAATGTGGTGGAGGAAATGAGCATTGCCTCCGGCATTCCCGCACCGCAACTCTATGTGCTGGACAAGGAAGAGGCTATTAACGCCTTTGTGGCCGGCTTTCGCCCTTCCGAAACCGTGCTGGTGGTTACCCACGGCACTCTGAAGAAACTTGACCGGGACGAACTGCAGGGCGTCATCGCCCACGAATTCAGCCATATTTTTAACGCTGACATGCGCCTGAACCTGCGACTGATTGCCGTGCTGGCGGGCATTCTGGCACTGGGGAAGATCGGCGAATTCATGCTGCGCGGCTCTTCCCGGCGCAGCTCCTCCAATCGCAAGGGTAACAGCCTGGTTCTGGTCGGTCTGGCGCTGGTCGTGGTCGGGTATCTGGGGCTGTTCTTCGGTCGGCTGATCAAGGCTGCCATTTCCCGGCAACGGGAATTGTTGGCCGACGCCTCGGCGGTTCAGTTCACCCGCAATCCGGCCGGGCTGGCTGGTGCGCTGATCAAGATTCGTAACGGCAACGGCTCCCACCTGGATTCCGTGCACGCCGAAGACATGAGTCATATGTGCTTCGGGGAAACCCTGGGCTTTCGCTTTCGCAACCTGCTTGCCACGCATCCACCGCTGGATGAACGTCTCGGCGCACTGGGCAGCGACTGGGTTGCCCGGGCCCGCACACGGGCACGTAGTGCCGGCCAGTCGAGTGTCTCCCCTTCGGCGCCGGCACCGGAAGGCGCAGCTGGGTTCAGTGGCGGCAGTGATGCCAGCAGCAGTGACTCGGCCGGGTCCGGCCCGGCACCTTCCCGCCGGGTGGGCACCGTCAGTGAGGCCGATGTGGGCTATGCCCGCTCGCTGCTGGAAGCCATTCCCCCAGATCTGCACAAGCAGCTCCATAACCCCGTTCAGGCAGAGCTTGCCTTGTATGCCCTGATAATGAGCAGCTCGGACAGCGACCCGCAAAGCCTGCTCAAGAGCGCCGACATGAGTGAGCACCTGCCGACTCTACAATTGTTGAGCCAGCAATTGTCCGATCTGGGCAGCCGCCTGCGTCTACCTATCATCGATCTGGCGCTCCCCACCCTCAAAGGACAACCCTCGGCCCAGCGCAGGGAGATTCTGGAGCGACTGACTACCCTGACGCGGGCTGACCAGCGCACCACCCTGTTTGAGTGGGCACTGGTGGCCTTGGCCCGCCAGCAACTCGACGACCACGCCAGGCGCAACCGCCACACCCGTTTCCACCGCTACCGGGCAGTGGCCGGCGAGCTGCAACTGGCTTTTTCGGTGATGACATGGGCCAGCGGTGCTCGCGACGAACAGGCCCGGACCTTGTTTCGACAAGCCAGCCATGGGCTGCTGCCCGAGGCCCGCACCTTGCTGCCTCTGTCCCAGTGCAGCAGTCAGCGACTGGGGCAGGCGCTGGATCGACTTGCCGACCTCTCGCCCCTGCTTAAAGGCCCGGTAATCGACGGGCTCGCGGATCTGGTGCTAACCGACGGCAAGGTGCAGGTAAGCGAAGCCGAGATGCTGCGCGCCATGGCCGCCTTGATGGAGTGCCCACTGCCACCGCTTTTTGCGGGCAATCACGGCCAATAAATACGCACTTCAAAAAAATGAATAATGTTCATTTGTGGGATATTTCCTACACTCTTTGCAGCAAATTACCTCTGTGTTTGCCTGAGATTGCAGGCAAAATGCAGTCATCGTCAGATTCCTGCCACCAGTCGCAGGCAGCGTGATAAGTCGTAAAAATTCAGGGACGATCCAAGAGTAAGGCTGAGGAAGATGCCATGGAACCGAATAAAGCCAGCACCCGAAATGCCTGGGATGCCGTCGCCAGCACTACCACACAACTCAGGGACGGCAGCCTGGACCCAGCCCTTACCGCGTGGGTGAATACCCGGGGGTTCAATATCAACAGCACGGTCTTTTCCTGCGTCTGCCGTTTTGACGACGGGATTTATACCGGCACCCTGGTGGATCATCACGGTCATGTCTGGGAATTTCTGGCAGACCTGAATGACCCGGAAAGCAGCGACCTGGAAGATGTCACCGCAAGCCTCGGCCCCAAATGCCCGGATCACCCCAACGCCGATCTTTGCGATCTGGTCACCATGGCCATTTACTACCAACGCGAGCAGCAGATAGCTGCCTGACAACAATGAGCTAACCGCGGGCTGGCAATGTCGGCCAGGTATCCAGCCTGCCTGCTGGCCGCGCGCGGTTACTGCCAGACATCCGTCCTACACCCCTTTCCTGAACGGTAACAGGGTCATGGCCTCTTCCCGGTAACGCTGCACGTGCGCCGCCTCTTCCCGGCAAAAATCCGCGATGGCGTTATGAAAAGCCGGCTCCCGCAGGTGGTGCATGGACCAGGTAATCACCGGCTCGAAGCCGCGCAGGATCTTGTGCTCCCCTTGCACCCCCGGATCAAACGCCGCCAGGTCGCGCTCAATGGCAAACTCAATGCCCTGGTAATAGCACAGCTCGAAATGCAGGCCGTCCCGCTCCTCCAGACAGCCCCAGTAGCGTCCGTACAGGCAATCCGCGTCGAAAAAATATAAGGCGGCAGCCACCGGCCGGTCTCCGTCCCGGGCCAACACCAGCATCAACTGATCGGCCAACCGCTCACCGACGGTAGAAAAGAAGGCTTCGTTCAGATACGGCAGCTGACCCCGTTTCAGGTAGGTGCTGGCATAGCATTGGTAGAAGAACGCCCAGTCGCTGGCACTGATTTGCCCTCCCTGAAGGCGGGTAATGGTCAGTCCCTGTTCCTGGACCCGGCGTCGCTCCTTACGCAGGTTCTTGCGCTTGCGGGACTGAAACTGGCCGAGAAAATCATCGAAATCCCGATAATCCCGGTTAACCCAGCGAAAGTGGCAGGCCTGTCGCGATACCAGCGGCAGTTCCTCTAACTGTTCCCGGCAGGCCTTATCCGGAAACAACAGATGCCAGCCACTGGCATGCTGCTCTCTCAGCACCTGCTGCACCCCTGCCCAGAGCGAGTCCGCAGAAATGTCACCCTGCCAGCGAGGACCAGTGACCGGCGTAAAGGGTATCGAGGTGACCAGTTTCGGGTAGTAATCCAGGCCATGGCGCTGATAGGCGTCCGCCCAGCTGTAATCGAACACATATTCGCCCCGGGAATGGCTGCGCGCATAGAGAGGCATCCAGCCGCCCCCGATCTCCAGGTGGCAGGGCTGCCAGCCGGTTTTCGGGGTAACGGCACCACAGCCCTGCAGGGCATCGAAAAAAGCGTCGCTGAGGAACGGATATACAGACACAGTCTCTCCGAATGAGCTCTAGCAGCCTGCTACGCATGAGTTTCGTCGCCGGCTTGGGTACAATGCGCGAATTGTACGGTTCAATAACCTGTGCCGACGGCAGGGATCTCGTCGCAAACAGTGACACCGTGCAATACCGCCTCGTTTTCCGGCGGTTTACAGAGACTGTTTCAGGCCGGGCGCACCCATTGTGACCGCATATTCTCCGCGGAACAGCGGCGCTGTGGCCAGAATCAGCTACTTTTATCACTCATAGCTCAACAAGGTAACGTCAATTTCATGAATGTCTCTAAACCCCTGACCGTTTTTTATGTCGTTGCAGCCCTGTTACTGGCCATTCCCGGCGCCTGGCTGCTTTTTGCTCCGGAAATGGCACTGATCACCCTCCACGAGAATCTCGCCGTGGTGAAAATTTCCAATATCCACAGTCAGCAAACCGGCCTGGGCCTGCTGCTGGCCGCGGTGGTAAATCTGGTCTGCCTGCTTGGCGGTGGCCAGCGCCTGCCCCTGCATGTGGCGGTGTTTTTCTACCTTGCCGGCCTGGTAGCCAGCCATGGCAGCGTGGTGTTTGCAGAGCAGTGGTGGCTTTGGCTGCCGGTACTTGCCTACCTGCTGCCGCTATTGCCACTGGGTAAACTGATACCGGCCAAACTGCCCCTGGGCGGTAACGGCCAGCAACGCGGCGAAGTGAAGTGGTTCAACCCCAACAAGGGTTTCGGCTTTATCCTCACCGACAGTGGCGAGGAACTGTTTGTACACTTCAAGGCCGTTCAGAACGGTGGCCGTCGCAGCCTGCGCACCGGCACCCGTGTCAGCTTTGATACCCGCATGTCCGACCGCGGCGAACAGGCCGATAACGTTTACATCGAACAGTAACGCATCACGCCACACGCAACATGCCGCGCGCGGTGGTGTGTTGCGTGCAGCATGCTGCCTGTAGTGGAAAATAATAATGACATTGGCAACGGCTGACTGGGTGGTGCTGGCAGGCTACCTGTGTGTAGTACTGGGCATCGGCATCTACTTTTCCCGACGCAATACCAGCACCGAAGAGTATTTCGTTGGCGGCCGCCGCTTTCGCGGCTGGGTAATCGGACTGTCACTGGTGGGAACCTCCATCAGCTCCATTACCTTTCTGGCCTACCCCGCCGACGCGTTCAAGACCGACTGGCTACGCTATCTGCCCAACCTGGCCCTGTTGCCAGCCATGCTGGTAGCGGCCTTTGTCTTCCTGCCCTATTTCCGGCGCGGCAACATGACCAGCGCCTACGAATTTCTGGAACAACGCTACGGCCCCTCCATCCGGGTCTATGGCGCGGTTGCCTTTCTGGTGGCACAGGTGGTGCGCCTGGCCATGATCCTGTGGCTGTTGTCTTTGCTGATTCAGCAAGTCACCGATCTATCGCCCACCACCGCCATCATCCTGGGCGGCCTCTTTGTTGGGCTGTATACAGTCATTGGCGGTATCGATGCAGTAATCTGGACCGATGTATTGCAGACCGTGGTGCTGCTGCTCGGCGGACTGCTGTGCCTGTGGGTAATCCTGGATGCACTGCCCGGCGGGCTCGGGCAGATTTTTGATCGGGCTGGCCAGGCAGGAAAATTCGCCCTGGCTCCCTGGGAAAACGGCGCCCCCGGTGAGACCTCCTGGTCGCTGTCGCTGAGTGAAAAAACTGCAACCATGATGTTGCTGATCGGTCTGACCAACTGGCTCACGGAATATTCCAGCAACCAGAATACCGTGCAACGCTACTGTGCCTCCCAATCTACCCACGAAGCCCGCAAGGGGCTGTGGGTGTACCTGTTCACCGCTCTGCCCATCTGGGCTTTCTACATGTTTCTGGGCACCGCCCTGTGGGTATTCTTTCAGGTCTACCCGGATGTGCAGGCCGGCGCCATTCTCAGCGGTGAAGCTCGCGCAGAAACCCTGATGCCCTATTTCATCACTAATTACCTGCCCGCCGGCGTGGCTGGCCTGGTGATTGCTGCGGCCCTTGCAGCGGCTATGAGCTCGCTGGATTCCAGCATCAACTCGGTTACCACAGTGAGCGTGGTGGACCTGTACCGGCGCCATTTTCACCCTGGCCAAAACGATAGGCATTATCTGAAAGTGGCCTGGGGCATCGCCGTGGTCGTTACCGGCCTGATGATTGCCGGGGCCCTGTGGCTGAATCAGGCGGATACCAAAACGCTGCAGGACACCTCGACGATTCTGGTGTCACTGCTGGGTGGCGGCATGCTGGGATTGTACCTGCTGGGCTTTTTCAGCAACCGGGGAGACGCCAGAGCAGCCTGGTGCGGGATTGCCTGCACCCTGGTGTTCACCGGCTGGACGATCCTGACCAACAAGGGAATGTTGCCGGAGACGCTCAGCGCCCCCTTTGATCTCTACTACACCGGCCTGATCGGCAATCTGCTGATGTTTGTGGTGGGCTATCTGGCCGCCAGTTACTGGCCAGCGGACAAGCCGTCAGCCTTGTCGGCAGGTGCCGAAGACTGATTGTTTGCTGCTGGTGACTCGGGTGCGGGCATGGCCCGCGCCTGCAGCAAGCGATCACGGATCAGCCAACCGGCCGCCCAGAGCACCAGCCAGGGGTCGATCAGGTAATCCCACAGGTTGTCGCTGACCAGCAGATCGGCACCAAATGCCAACTGCGCTGCCACCAGAATCAGACAGGTGGCATAGGCACGCAGCACCCAGGCCAGCATGCCCACCAGTAACAGCGCGGTACTGAATCCGAAATTGCCAAAGCCCAGGGCATAGGGATCGGCATAACTGGAGCCCAGGCTCATCGGGTAGAACCACAGCGCCATCAGCACCAGCATCAGGCAGGCACCCCGCAGCTGTTTCAGGGGCAGCCAGTAATGGCCGGCAATGCGATGCTGGATGGCCAGCATCGCCAGTAGACCCGAGGTAATGCTGAAACCGGCCAGGTAGCTGATCACCCAGGGCGCCAGCCCCCAGGGGAAAGGCAGCACCGACCAGACGAAAATCACCGCTGACAGAACAACCCGCCCGCGCACGGAGAGCAGCGAGGCACAGATCCGTAGCTGTACCGCCACCAGCACCAAGGCACAGACCAGAATATCAAGCGTCATCATCCTGCTCCTTGTCAGTGCCGTGAGTGGCGGCCGCTTTCAGCCAGACATGGCGGATCGCAGTCTTGTTCCAGGTGTACACCATATGCAGATCGCCGTTGCGTGAACGAATCATGTAGGGATAGTCGTACTGAAATTCGCAACCCAGGCGGCCATCGCATTTGTTGTGACGAGCCCTCTCCAGCAGTCGGGCAGGATCTTCCGGTGGCACATCACTGTTCAGCTCCGGGCTAATCAGTGAAGCAAATTGCCGCTCGGTCATTGCTTCGCCGCGCCAGCGCTCCCGGTCGTGAAAGGTCCAGCGTTCCTGCCAGCTACGACCGCCATCACGGGTTTCCCGGATACACAGATCATCACGCTCGATACGGTTGCAGTTGGCCGCCACCAACCAGTGCCCTTTTCCAAGGGACAGACCACTCAAGGCGGCGCTGGGATTTTCCAGTGATGAATACTCGAGTGCATCCCAGTGCCAGCCGCCATCATCACTTTCTGACTGATAGAGAAAGCCATTGTTGGGTTCGTTCTCATTACGCAAAAAGGTCACCGCATGAGAAGGGCTGTCTACCAGCACCAGTGGCTGGATCGCCTTGCGCCCATGCCCTATTCGCGCCTTGCCGAGAATCTGGTTGTCCTTGTCCAGGCGCAATATTTCACCGAACTTGCCGACCATTTCGTGATAGACAGGCAGACCGATGGTGCCATCGCTGTAATGAATAGGGGCGGTTTTTACCAGGGTACTGATATTCAGAAAGGGAGTAGTGACCAGCACCTTGTCAAAGCGCCAGTTTTCACCCTGATCAAACGACTCCAGCACCACGACCCGGCTACCCGCCCAGCCACCAAAACTGACTGCCACCACGAACAGGCGCATACGGCCATCATCATCGAGTACCGGAACCACGTTGCCGAGCTTGCGGACATGGCGTCCCCAACCATCTTCTATCTGCTGCCGGGTAATGACTGGTTTTTCATTGGACCAATTACCGGACTGTGGATCGAACAATGAGGAATGAATAGCCACATCGGCGGCGCCTTCTCGGCTGCCGGCAAACCAGAAGGCCCGCAGGGTGCCGTCCGGCAATTCCAGCATGGAGGCGGCATGAACCATCGGCGTGTCCCCATCCGACACAAAAGCACTGCGCCATTGCACGTTATCCGGCGCCTTTCCCCTTGGCTCCACGACCATGGATGGGCCGGACTCCCAAAGGTGAGGGGGGGAAGCAGCAAAATATCCCGCTACCAACGCAGCCCCAATAAATAGATGAAATGCACGTTTAAGCATAATTAGCTGGCCAGAAAACCTTTGTTATTGTGCCGGTAACCGGGGACCACCGACCTGCGGCAGGCAAGTCTAGCAAAACCGCATAAAATTGCCTGCCACCGAAGTGCTCAATGACAACCGATCATCCGAAGCGGGCAGCAGAAAGATCCGGCAACGGTCAAAATATGTTCAGCGGTATCTCAATAATGGCATAATGCCGCCGCACTCTATTCCAATAACAGGTATGCAAGGACCCCTCTTTTTCTATGGACAGACTCATTGTTCTCTTTCTGGCGCTCTTTGTTGCCTCTTTCACCTGGGCTGCCGACAGTAACGAGCTCGAAGACTGGAAACTGGTCAGCGACCGTAACGATATCCAGGTGTACATGAAGCATCGGGATGAATCCCGGCTAAAGACCTTCCGCGGCGTCACCCGTTTTACGCTCGCCGACGAATACTCTCTGGTCGCCTTGCTCAATGATTATCCTTCCTATCCGAAGTGGCTGCACTTTGTGGATAGTGCGGAAGAATTCAACCGGGTCAGTCCGCTGGATCGCTCCCTGCGCTTTACCACCCAGCTACCTTGGCCACTGGCTGACCGGGAAGCCGTTTTGCGGGCCAAAGTCACCCAGACCCTCACGGAAGACGAAGAATCAGTGATGGTAGACCTGATCAACCGGCCTGACGCCTTGCCACCCAACAATGAATATATCCGCTTCCCCGAGATGACCGGCAAGCTGGGTTTCCGCCGCCTGGGCGACCAGAAAGTGGAAATGACCTACGAGCTGATACTCGACCCAGGCGGCTATATTCCGGCCTGGATCGCCAACATCCTGCTGCGCGATGCCCCCTACTTTACCCTTGAGCGCTTGCGCCGCATCGTCAGCAAGCCGGAATACCAGAATCACTATTATGATTATCTGGACCTGCATGGCCCTGGTCGTCCGGCGGCGGTAGCAGACGGCAACAAATAACCAAAACGTAACAAAGTAATTATCAGTCTGTCATTTTCGGCCAGCTCTCCATTACCATAAGGGAAACACCTGAACAGGTACGGAGAGCTCCTCCCCATGCGGTTGTTTTTCTTCCTCTATAGTTGGCTTGTCTTTGTCCCGCTGGTGGCGGTCACCACCCTGCTGCTGGGGGCAGTCTGTCTGTTGCTGGTGCCCTTCCTGCCCGCTGATCAGGTCTCCCGCCTCACAGCCGTACCCTGGGCCAGACTTTGCCTGCTCTACAGCGGCGTGCGAGTGAATGTGCATGGCCGCGAACACCTGGAGCCCGGCCAGAGCTATGTGATCGTCGCCAACCACCTCAGCCAGTTCGACATTTTCGTGCTCTATGGTTATTTGGGGGTGGACTTCCGCTGGGTCATGAAACACGAACTGCGGCAAATGCCGGTGATCGGTATCTGCTGCGAAAAGCTCGGTCATATCTTCATCAACCGTTCCGACACCCAGGCCGCCATTGCCAGCCTCAACCAGGCACGCACCCGGCTGGCTAACGGTGCCAGTGTGCTGTTCTTCCCTGAAGGCACCCGCAGCCGCAACGGGCAGCTCAAGCCGTTCAAGAAGGGGGCCTTCAAGATGGCCCAGGATCTGAAACTGCCGGTGCTCCCCGTCACTCTCACCGGTACCTTCGAGATATTGCCACCGGGGACCGCCCGACTGCGCCCAGGACAGCATGCCCAGATCACCCTGCACCCCGCTATCGCCCCGGTGGGCTCCAGCGAGGCGGAGCTGGTACAGTTGATGCACCAGAGCCAGGCAGCCATTGCCGCCCCCCTCAGCGAAGCCTGCCCCCAGCCCAGCCTCTGAGCCGGTTATCCTCAGCGCCGCGACCCGGCGGCGCCACCGTCACGGGGGGACTTCCTTGTTCGACAAGATTGGCCCATTCTGAAGTGACAAAGTGTCTACACTCGGTCGCCAAATCGAGTTGCAAGTTGAAAGTTCAAAGTTGAAAAGCGCAGGCGCCGGCAGTGCCAACTGAAAACCTCTGCCCCCGCGCTTCTACAACTTTGTTGCGCGGGCAGGGCATATCAGTTTCAAACAAGCTTGCCCGCGCCTTGAAACTTTGAACTTTCAACTTGCCACTGAATTAGCGGATACAGGAGTCATCATGAAGAATTTTAAAGACAAAGTTGCCGTTATCACCGGTGCCGGTTCTGGCATTGGCCGTGCCCTGGCCCAGGAACTGGCGTCCGCCGGCGCCAAGCTGGCTCTGTCCGACATCAATGAAGCCGGCCTGAAGGAAACCGCCGATCTGCTGGGACTCGGTGAAGACCGGCTGATGACCCGCAAACTGGATGTGGCCGATCGTCAGGCGTTTTATGATTTTGCCGATGACGTAGTGAATCATTTCGGTTATGCCAACATGATCTTCAACAATGCCGGTGTGGCCCTTGGCGCCACCGTTGAAGACATGAACTACGATGATTTCGAGTGGCTGATGAACATCAACTTCTGGGGCGTGGTATACGGCACCAAGGCATTTCTGCCCTACCTGAAGCAGGCCGGCGAAGGTCACATCATCAATATTTCTTCCATTTTCGGTTTGGTGGGCATTCCTACCCAGTCCGCCTACAATGCGGCCAAGTTTGCCGTGCGCGGCTTCACCGAGTCCCTTCGCATCGAGCTGGAAATGGAAAACAGCCCGGTTTCCTGTACCTCTGTGCACCCCGGTGGCATCAAGACCAACATTGCCAAGGCCGCACGCATGGACAAAAGTGTTGAGCGAATTACCGGTGGCGACAAGGAAAAGGCCATCCAGGATTTCGAGAAACTGTTCCGCACCACTCCGGCAGAAGCCGCCAGCACCATCCTCAAGGGCGTGCGCGGCAACAAGCGCCGGGTGCTGATTGGCTCTGATGCGGTTGCCGTGGACACAATGCAACGCCTGTTGCCCACCAGTTACCAGAAGCTGGTTGCCATGGGACAGAAGTACATGAACAAGAAGTAAGCCCCCTTGCAAGAACGCCCCTACTCCCAGGCCGCTGAAAATAACAAGGTGCCAATCCTGGCCGTGCTGCAAAAGCACTGCCAGGCGCCGGGCACCTTGCTGGAGATCGGCGCCGGCACCGGCCAGCATGCGGCCTGGTTATCGGGGCGCCTTCCCCATCTGCACTGGCAGCCGTCCGATATGGCCGCCAACCTGCCCCATATAAGGCAATGGCAGAGTGATCCAGGCAACCGGGCACTGCCGCCGATAGAGCTGGATGTGGCCGCTCAATGGCCCGTCGGCCCTTTCGATTACCTGTTTACCGCCAATACCTTCCACATCATGACCGCGTCACTGGTGGAAATCTGTATCCGGGAGGGCTGCCGACACCTGACCGATCGGGGCAAATTTCTGGTCTATGGCCCCTTCAACTACGACGGCCAGTACACCAGTGACTCCAACTGTCAATTTGATCAGTGGTTGAAGGATGTGGACGACAATCGCGGCATTCGCGATCAGGAATGGGTGGTGGAACAGTTTGCCCGCGAGCAACGACGCCTGCTGGCCGACCATGAGATGCCCGCCAACAACCGGTTGCTAGTGTTTGGGGATTAACCGGGCTATATAGTGCGCCGAATAGTTCGCATCCTCGGCTTGAGGTAGGCCACCCCGAAAATCATGATCATCAGGGCATCGCGCCAGTGAAACAGACCACGCCGACGAATCCACACCATGAAGCCGATGCACTCCAGTGCATGGAGTACAGCCACCACCAGCCCGGCCCCCAACAGCAATCGATCAAACGGGGACGGCAGATCCAGCAAAAGGGCTAACCCTACCGCCACCCAAAACACTACAATAACGCCGCGAAGCAAGCCCATACCAAACATCCTCTGACAGCGCTGGCTATTTTTTCTACAATACCCCGTTTCCAGCAGGAACGGGTGGACTGATTACCGCCCGCGGCTGTGTGCCGCCAGTGCCAATATCGGCACATACTCTTGCATTCAGACTGAGCGAATACATGCAAAAAGACAACACAAGCACCTGGACCCTGGATCAGTTCCCGGTGCCGGAAAAAGACGGTGAAACCCGCTTCCACGATTTTGATCTGGACCTGAACCTGATGCGCGGCATCGCCGAGCAGGGTTTCCAGTACTGCACTCCCATCCAGGCGGAAGTTCTGGAGCACACCCTGGCTGGCGCCGATGCCATCGGTCGGGCCCAAACCGGTACCGGTAAGACCGCCGCCTTCCTGATTACCGTGATCAACGATCTGCTGCGCAACCCGATCCAAGTGAAACGCTACGCCGGTGAACCCCGTGCCCTGATCGTGGCCCCGACCCGGGAACTGGCCATGCAGATCGAGAAGGACGCCAGGGCGCTGTCAAAGTACACCGACCTGCAGGTGATGAGCGTGGTCGGCGGGATGAACTTCAACCGCCAGCAGGAACGTCTGCAGAACGAACTCATCGATATCCTGGTGGCCACCCCTGGCCGCCTGCTGGATTTCGCCAAGCGCCGCGACCTGTGGCTGGACCGGGTGGAATTCCTGGTACTGGATGAAGCGGACCGCATGCTGGATATGGGCTTTATTCCCGATGTAAAACGCATCGTCGGCATGACCCCGAAAACGCGATACCGGCAGACCCAGCTGTTCTCTGCCACGTTCAGCGATGATGTAATGAATCTGGCCCGCCGCTGGACCGAGGATGCCGAGGTGGTGGAAATCGAGCCCGCCCAGGTCACCACCGACACCGTTGAGCAGAAGGTCTACATCACCAATGCCGATGACAAGTTCACCCTGCTCTACAACCTGATCACCGGCATGAACATGGACAAGGTGATCGTCTTCGCCAACCGCCGCGATATTACCCGTCGTGTCAGCGATCGCCTGCACAAGAAAGGCCTCAAGGTATCCCTGATCTCCGGTGACGTGCCACAGACCCAGCGCATGAAGACCCTGGAACGATTCCGCGCCGGTGATCTGCAAGTGCTGATCGCCACCGACGTGGCCGGTCGTGGCATCCATATCGACGGCGTTTCCCATGTGGTCAATTACAACCTGCCGGAAGATCCGGAAGACTACGTTCACCGTATCGGCCGCACTGGCCGGGCCGGCGCCAGCGGCATGTCTATCAGCTTCGCCTGTGAAGATGATGCCTTCCTGCTGCCGGAACTGGAAAATGCCATCGGCATGAAACTGGAATGCGAGTATCCGCCGTCGGACCTGCTCGCCGAAAAGGACGCAGACAATGGCAAAACGCATCAGCCCGGATGAGGGCATAACCCGTTTCGAGCAAGGCGATGCCCTGTTCGTGGACATTCGCGACCCGGCCAGCTTTGCTGCTGGTCATTTACGCGGTGCCGTCCACCTGACCCAGGCCAACGTGGAACCGTTTCTGGCCAATACCGCCCCGGAAAAGCCGCTGGTGATCTACTGCTACCACGGCAACAGCAGTCAGGGCGCCGCCGACTGGTTGAGCGAACAGGGTTTCAGTGACGTGGTCAGCCTGGACGGAGGCTACGAAGTCCTGCGCCAGCGCTTCCCCGAACTGCTGGAAGAAATGGCCTGACCGGTGACGATGCTCCACATGGCTGTGCCTTGGCCTTCGTCACATATTTTACTTCACCCGGTCTCATCAGCGTTCTGTAGGACGCAGCCTGCAGCCGAACCTTTTAGTGCAGGCACGCCCCTACAGAACGGGCGTTTCCACCCTCAGAACCGGTAGCCCAGTCCCACCATGTAAACCCAGGGGTCAATTTCCACATCGATCTTGTCCACACGGGCATCATTCACATACAGCCGCGCCTCGGTATCGATATCGATATTCCAGACACTGACGTTGAACAGCCAGTTGTCGTCAAGGGCAAAATCAGCGCCCACCTCCCAGGCAAAGCCCATGGAGTTACTCAGCTTCACATCGGCATCGGCACCGGCCAATAGCGGGCTCACCACAGAATCATCGATGCTGTCGTCAAAAAACAGCGTGTAGTTTAAACCCGCGCCAACATAAGCCCGCATCGGCCCGACTTGTGGCGCATAGTACTGCGCCAGCAGCGTCGGTGGCAGGTGGCTGGTTTCACCAATGGCAACATCACCGCCCCCTGTCTCCAGGAGGATGTCGTGGGTAAAGGGAGTCGCACCCACCAGTTCAACACCAATGGAGTCGGTCACCATATAAGCCAGCGTCAGGCCCACTTGGGTATCGTCATCCACGTCCACACCCAGCCCCCCCACTGCCGGCAACGCCGGGTTGAAGGTCTCGCTACTGGCGTCCGGTTCAACCTTGAGCCCCCCCAGACGCACAATCACATCCCCCGCCTTGTGGGCCAGAGCTGGCCCGGCCATCAACATCCCGGTTAGCAGCAGCGCCGCTTTTCCTTGTCCTCGCAGTTGCATACAGTTCCCCTTTCTTCCAGCAAGATAGAGGCAGTGACCTGATACCCGACACAGGCTGTGATGGCCACCGCACCGGCACTATTGAAAGTCCTATGGCCAGCGGGGGTATTGTTCTGAATCAATAAAAAGAGGCTTTACTACCATGTCATCCGCCCAACTGATTTCCGCCCTGCGCGATGCGCACCAGGCACACCTCTGTGCACAACTGCAAAATGAAGAGCACTGGCAAGCCCTGATGGCCCAGGCCAGCGTCAGCCTCGGCACCGTACCGCTCGGCAAACTGGTAGACAGCGACTCCCTGACCACCGTGGTGGATCAATGGCTGCAACAGGCGCTAAGCGCACAGGGGTTGCAGGGTGTAGTCAGCGATGTCAGCAAAGCGGTCTGGGAAGCCGCCGAAAAGGATCCGGCCACCGTGGGCGAATTGCTCAGCGAAGATCATTTCGAGGCAATCCTGGAGCAAGTCCTAAAACTGCAAACCCTGCGCGAGAAAGCCATCCACGCGGCCATGAGCCATCCGCTAGTCAGCGAAATGGTCAGCGAGATGCTGTACACCGGCATCAAGAATTTTCTGCTGGAAGAGAACGCCCTGGCCAAACTGCCCGGCGTCAGCAGCGTCATGAAAATGGGCCGCAAGAGCATGGTCGGCAAGGCCATGGGCGGCATGGAAGAATCCATCCGCGACTACCTGAGAAAGAATATCCGCGTCACCCTGAAAACCGGCGAACAGTGGCTGAACAAACAGCTCACCAATGAGCGCATCGAGCAGCTGGCCCGCGATGGCTACCAGCGCGTAGCTCCCCTGAAGCCCGCCGACTACCTGAAGCTGGTACCCGCCGGCACTATCGATGAAGTGGTCAGCCAGAGCTGTGCCATCGGCGATGAAACAGCCCGTCTGGATTACACCCGCCGCCTGGTCAGCGTGGGCATCCACGCCGCCGTTGAATCACTCAGCGACATGCCCCTGCAAACCCTGCTGGACGGCATGAAGATCAGCGAAGACCAGGTCCGTGAAATCACCGCCCCGGCCCTGGCCCGTGGCGCTACAGTTCTCATTGAGCAGGGCGTGCTGGAACCCTTTATTCAGTGGGTGCTGGATGATTTTTATCAGTCGGAAGCGTGTAAGAAGATAATTGATAATGGATAGTTGAGAATTGATAACGGCGCGATCTGCGCAATCTGGACTGAAATGCAAGAGGCCGCGCCCAAACCCTGGGCGCGGCCTCTTGCGTTAAAGCCATGCCAATCACTCATGGCGCGACGTTATCAATTATCCATTCTCAATTATCAATTAAAGAAACTGCTCCGCGTATTCCGCCAGTAACGACCTTGGCACCCCGTTCAACTGCACCGAACCACCATGAACGAACCGCTTGAAGCGTTCGGTCATGTAGGTCAGGCCGGAACTGGTGGGAGACAGGTAGGGGGTGTCGATCTGGGCCAGGTTACCCAGGCACACCACCTTCGAGCCTTCCCCGGCCCGGGTGATGATCGCCTTCATCTGGTGGGGGGTCAGGTTCTGGCTTTCGTCGATCAGGATCAGGGACTTCTGGAAGCTGCGCCCGCGGATGTAATTCATGGCCTTGAACTGGATATTGGCCTTCTCCTTCACATACTGGATGCTGCCGGAGGGGTTTTCATCGTTCAGGTGCAGTGCCTCTATATTGTCGTTGATGGCTCCCAGCCACGGGTCCATTTTTTCCTCTTCGGTACCAGGCAGGAAACCGTGCTCTTCCGCCAGCGGCGGCGTGGACCGGGTGGCAATGATCTTGTTGTAGCGTTTCTGCTCCACCGTCATTTCGATGGCGGCAGCCAGCGCCAGAATGGTCTTGCCGGAACCGGCCGCCCCGGTGAGCGTCACCAGGTGCACCTCCGGGTCCATTAGCAGTTGCAGCGCCATGGCCTGCTGCAGGTTCTTCGGGCGCAGCCCCCAGACCTCCTGATCGAGCAGGCTGTCGGCCTTGTAGTGACGCAGGGTCACCACACCGTTGTCCACATCCAGCACGCGCCCGACAAAGCCCTGCTCATCGATGATGTACTGGTTGGGATAGACCTCTTCGCCCAGAATCTCGCTGACCAGCAATCCGTGGGACAGATGGTGCAGGGTATCGGCCCCCACCTGCTCGGTTTCCACCTGCGTCACCTGATCCCAGAAGGAGCCGGGCACTTCGAAATAGCCACGGGTCAGCTGCTTGATATCCGTCACCAGCTGATCGTTGTGATAATCCTCCGACTCGATGCCACAGGCCCGCGCCTTGAGGCGCATGTTGATGTCCTTGGTGACCAGAATGAAACGGCGCTCCGGCTGCCGGGCCTGCATGGCCACCACATCATTGATGATGCGATTGTCGTTCAGGTCATTGGGCAGGGGGGCATTCAACTCCCCGGACGTGGACATCAACACCGTCAGCGTGCCCTGGGTGACCGTCTCCGGCCCCCGAGGAATCGGGATACCCGCTTCCACCTGCGCCGGCGTGGCGCTACCCAACACCCGGTCGATCTGGCGAATGGCCGCGCGACAATCCGCCGCCGTATGGGATTTACTGCCGCTCTTCAGTTTGTCCAGCTCCTCCAGCACCGTCATGGGGATCACCACCCGATGTTCCTCGAAATTGAGTAACGAATTCGGATCGTGGATGAGTACATTGGTATCGATGACGTAGGTTTTTTGCTGCTCTTGTTCGAGGGTTGAATCGTTCTGGTTGGCGCTTGCGTGGTTGATGGAGAGGGTGTGAAGTCTGGCCGCGCGCTCTTCCATGCGTATCCCCTGTGACGGTTGCATCATGGGCGGCATTTGGCTGGGGCGTCAGATCTGGCTCTTGGTCTGATAAAGCGAGAGTGACGCCTGCGCCTGCCGCCGTTGGTTTATGCCTTTTGGCGGTTCAGTTGCAGCAGCTGTAACAGCTTTTGATCGCGATCACTCCCGCAATGGCGGGGGTTGGAATTACCATAACCCAGCTTTTTCGAAATGATCAATAGCAAACCTCGCAAAGTTTACCGCCGGGCAGGCAGACGGTTGCCATAGGGTTTAGAATTCGCATTGATTCGTTTCCTCCATTTTCTGAACACAGGTTATCGCCATGCCCCTTGAGCACCCACAAGTCATGATGCCGCCGCCGGCCCTGTACCTGGGGGGCCTGCTGATGGGCTATGGCATTGATCAGGCCCTTACCCTGCCCGCCCCGGCGTTTCCCGGGGACCGCTGGGCGATACTGGTCCTGGCCGTGATCGGCACTGCCCTGGTGTTGGCTGCGGCCATCCAGTTGCGCCTGGCACGCACTACCCTGGTTCCCCACCGCCCCGCCAGCCAGTTGCTAACCCGTGGCGTGTTCCGGCTGAGCCGCAACCCCATCTATCTGGGCTTTACTGCCCTGTACCTGGCCATGGCACTGAACCAGCACAGCCCAGGGATGCTGATCATGCTGGTACCGATTGTCTGGGTGATCCAGCAGCATGTGATTGCGGCGGAAGAAGCCTTTCATGCTCAGCAGTTCGGGGAGCAATGGCAGGCTTATCGGCAACGGGTACGGCGCTGGTTGTAACACTGACACGAGCGCGGATAGCAATTGCCTGCGACCCGGCCTTGAGAAATTCCACCGCGCCCAGCTTGCCGTGTTGAAGTCGCATATGGCGAGACCCGAAATGCCCCGGCACCAGGGTGCTGGCACGGGTCTGGCGGGGTAACCAGCCCAGCCGTCGATAGAGTTCCGCCACCAGCTCAGAACAAAACCAGCCACGCTGATCAGGCTTGCGGGTAAAGCCTGTCAGCACATCCAGGGCATTGCACAGCACGTAGTTCTTGTAGGGACGATGAAGCAGACGCTTTACCATCCGCGCCAGCAATTGCTGCTGCCGGTCACTCAAAGGAGGGCCATGCCGGCGACGCAACGCCACAGTGCCCGGATAATCACGCAACTTGTCTGTCAGTGGCACCAACGCCACACCGGCCACCGGGCACCCCAGGGTCACATCTGACGATTCACTGAGGGTGGTGGATTCAAGAACCAGAGGGTCGGGATTGCCGGGCAGGTGCACTACCATACCGATATGACTCCAGGGGCTACGGGTAAAGACCCGGATCACCTCACTGGTAAAACCACGACCAGAGAACAACAACAAATCCCCGGTTCGCAGCGAGCAAGCAGACTCAAGAGGCATTGTCATGGGCATAGCCACAGGCTCTTATCCGTTGCAGGACTATCCTGTAGCCACACTAGAAATTCGGCGTGACAGTTCGCTGACAGTGGCGTCACGGTTTGGTGAAGAAAAACTGCCTATCTCTCTACAGCGC
>NZ_JABURH010000059.1 GCF_014762765.1 Alcanivorax sp. | reverse complement strand
TTGGTTTCGCAGAACTTGTGCACGATCTTGGTGAAGTTACGCAGGGCCTGCCCCTGGGTCATCATCACTTTACGACCCAGCAGGTCCAGCGCCTGGATACCGGTGGTGCCTTCGTACAGGGTGGAGATACGGGCGTCACGCACGTTCTGCTCCATGCCCCACTCGCGGATAAAGCCGTGACCACCGTAGATCTGCACACCATGGTTGGCCGCTTCCAGACCGGCTTCGGTGACGAATGCCTTGGCGATGGGCGTCAGCAGCGCCATCAGATCGTCGGCTTCCTTGCGGGCCGCGTCGTCTTTCTCCAGCTTCACCTTGTCACCCAGCTGGGCACACAGGTACACCAGCGCACGGCCACCCTCGGCGAACGCCTTGGAGGTCAGCAGCATGCGACGCACGTCCGGGTGAACGATGATCGGATCAGCGGGACCTTCCGGGTTTTTCGGGCCGGACAGGCTGCGCATGGCCAGTCGGTCCTTGGCGTAGGTCAGACCACCCTGGAAACCCAGCTCGGCATGGGCCACGCCCTGGATGGCGGTCCCCAGACGGGCAAAGTTCATGAAGGTGAACATGCAGTTCAGACCCTTGTTTTCCGGGCCGATCAGGTAGCCTTTGGCGCCATCGAAGTTCATCACGCAGGTGGCGGATGCCTTGATACCCATCTTGTGTTCGATGGAACCACAGGTCACCGCGTTGCGCTCGCCCACACCGCCGTTACCGTCGGTGAGAAACTTGGGAACGATGAACAGGGAAATGCCCTTGGTGCCTTTCGGCGCATCAGGCAGGCGGGCCAGAACTATATGGACGATGTTCTCGGCCATGTCGTGCTCACCGGCAGAGATAAAGATCTTGGTGCCGGTGATGTTGAAGGAGCCATCCGCGTTGGGCTCGGCCTTGGATTTCAGAATACCCAGGTCGGAACCACAGTGGGGCTCGGTCAGGCACATGGTGCCGGTCCACTCACCGCTGGTCAGCTTGGGCAGATACGCCTGCTTCTGCTCATCGGTACCGTGTTCTTCGATGGTTGCCACCGCACCGTGGGACAGGCCCGGGTACATGCTCCAGGACCAGTTGGCGGTACCGGTCATTTCAGAGATGGCAATGCCGGCAGAACCGGGCAGGCCCTGGCCACCGAACTCCGGGTCGCCGCCCATGGCCGGCCAGCCGCCTTCCACATACTTGGCGTAGGCTTCCTTGAAACCTTTCGGGGTAGTCACTTCGCCATTGTTGAAGCCACAGCCTTCCTCATCACCGGACCGGTTCAGGGGAGCCAGCTCGTTCTCGGCAAACTTGGCGCCTTCTTCCAGGAAGGCATTCAGCAGTTCGCTGTTGATCTCTTCCAGACCCAGACCCTGGTAGTGGCCGTCCATGTCCAGAACTTCATTCAGCACAAAGCGCATATCGCGCAGGGGAGCCTTGTAATCCGGCATCTCAAATCTCCCTAAAATAATCGGTGAAAATGAGGCGGGCCG
>NZ_JABURH010000159.1:15931-55900 GCF_014762765.1 Alcanivorax sp. | reverse complement strand
ACCGGCTGCGGGAAGGGCAGGGTCTGGGTGGTGGTGAAGCCCGCTTCGCGCATGTTGGCGTGCAGGTCCTTGATGATGGTATCGCTGTGCAGCAGCGGGGATTCGGATTGCTGCACGATGATGCCGCCATCGGCCAGGACGCGGTGGCAATCGCGGAAGAAGTCGGCCTTGAACAGGCCTTCCGCCGGGCCTACCGGGTCGGTGGAATCCACGATGATCACGTCCACGCTGCCGTCTTCACAGTTGCGCATGTACTGCACGCCGTCTTCGAACAGCAGTTCGGCGCGGCTGTCGCCGTTGGACTCGCACAGTTCCGGGAAGTATTTCTCGGAATAGCGGGTGACCATTTCGTCGATGTCGATCTGGGTGGCTTTTTCCACGCTGGAGTGACGCAGCACTTCACGCAGGGTGCCGCAGTCGCCGCCACCGATGATGATGACGCGCTTGGGGTTGGCGTGGCTGAACAGCACCGGGTGCGACATCATCTCGTGGTAGAGGAAGTTGTCGCGGGTGGTGAGCATGGTGGCGCCATCGATGGTCATCAGGTAACCGAAGGTGTCGGTTTCCCACATCTCGATGTGCTGATACTCGGTCTGCACTTCTTCCAGCTTTTGTTTCAGGCGCAGGCCGAAAGCGGTGCCGGCGGTGTCGAAGTGCTCGTAAAACCAGTTGTCTTTGGTGCTGCTCATGGGCGGTTCCGGTGGAATGGTGTGGGCGGAGTGATCGTCTTTCGTCATGCAAGCATGACTTCCCACAAAAACCGGTGCCACCCTGGGGATGGTCTTTGTGGGAAGCGATGCGCGCATCGCGAATGGGCTACCTCTCAAAGCCGGATTGTAAGGCCTGCGCCCCCCATGTAAAGCAGGAAAAAGGGGTGCGAGTGCGGCGCCCCGGCAGGCATAATGCCCCCAGACAACACCCCTTATTTCAGGACAGGTAATGACCGACAGATCTCCCTTGCCCGCCAGCGACATCTATAACGTGGATCGCTGGGGCGACAGCTACTTCCGAATCGACGACCAGGGCCAGCTGTGTGTGCGGCCCAATGGCGAGCAGGGCGGCCAGGCCACGCTGGAAGCGGTGCTGGAAAGCTGCCGGGCGGCCGGGTTGCGGGCGCCGGTGCTGGCGCGTTTTTCCGGGATTCTTCGCCAGCGGGTCAAGCTGCTGGCCGGGGCCTTCCGGGAGGCCATCGAGGGCAACGACTATCAGGGCGGCTATACGCCGGTGTACCCGATCAAGGTGAACCAGCAGCGCCGGGTGGTGCATGAGATTCTGCGCGCCCGTGAAGACGGCGAGCGCATCGGCCTGGAGGCGGGCTCCAAGCCGGAGCTGCTGGCCGTGCTGGCCCTGTCCAACCCGGGCGATACCATCGTCTGTAACGGCTACAAGGACGCGGAATACCTGCGCCTGGCGCTGATGGGCGAGAAGCTGGGCTTTCACGTGCATATCGTGGTGGAGAAGATGTCCGAGCTGCCGGCGCTGCTGTCGCTGGCGGATGAGCTGGGCGTGTCGCCGCGTATCGGGCTGCGGGTGCGGCTGATGAGCATCAGCAAGGGCAACTGGCAGAACACCGGGGGCGAGAAGTCCAAGTTCGGCCTGAGTGCGCCGCAGCTGATGGCAGCCATCGAGCACTGCCGTGCCGCCGGGCGGCTGGATTGCGTGAAGCTGCTGCATTTCCACCTGGGCTCCCAGGTGGCCAATATCCAGGACATCAAGGCGGGCATGCGCGAAGCGGCCCGTTACTACACCGAGATGCGCGCCCTGGGCGCGGCGGTGGAGACCGTGGATGTGGGCGGCGGCCTGGGGGTGGATTATGAAGGCACCCACTCCCGGTCCTATTGCTCCATGAACTACGGGGTGGGCGACTATGCCCGCCATATCGTGCAGACCCTGCAGCAGCAGTGCGCCCAGCATGGCCTGCCGGAGCCCAACATCATCTCCGAATCCGGCCGGGCGCTGACCGCTCACCACGCGGTGCTGCTGGTGAATATCACCGACCAGGAGCAGATGGCCCCGGTGACGGTGGAGGCACCGGCGGACGACGACGTGGCCGAGCTGCACCAGTTGTGGGAGCTGCAAGGGTTGCTGGCCGGCGAGCCGGGCAATCTGATCGAGCGTTTCTCGGAAGTGACCGGCGCCTGGCAGGACATTCACCAGCGTTATATCGCCGGTGACCTGGGCCTGGGCACCCGCGCCCGGGGCGAGCAGCTGTATATCAACTGCCTGCTGGCCCTGCGCGGTCGGTTGAACCCGCTGCGCAAGCAGCAGCGCGAGTTGCTCGACAGCCTCAACGAAACCCTGGCGGACAAGTTGTTCGTGAATTTTTCCGTGTTCCAGTCGGTGCCGGATGTGTGGGGGATCAACCAGGTGTTCCCGGTGCTGCCCTTGTCCGGCCTGGACAAGCCGGCCACCCGCCGGGCGGTGATCCAGGACATTACCTGCGATTCTGATGGCCGCATCGACCAGTTCGTGGATGGCGAAGGCGTGGAAGCCACCCTGCCGCTGCCGGAGCAGCTCAATGGCCACCTGGGGATTTTCATGGTGGGTGCCTACCAGGAAATCCTCGGCGACATGCACAACCTGTTCGGTGACACGGATTCCGTGGATGTGGACGTGGAAGCCGATGGCGCCATCACCCTGAGCCACGCCATTCAGGGCGATACGGTGAGCACGGTGCTACGCTACGTGAACTACGATACCGACAAGTTGCTGGGAGCCCTGGAGCAACATTGTCGGCAGGCGCATTTGAGCGACGGCGAGCAGGAAACCTTTATCGGGCTGGTACGCGAAGGCCTGGCCGGGTATACCTATCTGGAGTGATGAGTTGCAAGTTGAAAGTTTCAAGTTGCAACGCGAATCCAGCGTGATCTGATCGAAAAGGCCGTGCCCGCGGCTATCGTTGAGCGCGGGCATGGCATTGGAAGACATGAGAATCTTTTTCGCGTTGTAACTTTCAACTTGAAACTTGCAACTGATTCCAAGCCAGCAAGGAGAGCAACATGCGTTATGAACTCTGTGCCAGCCAGGACCTCCCGCAAGGGAAAAGCCGTGCGATGGAAGCCGGTGGTAAAAAACTGGTGGTGTATCACCTGAGTGATGGTTTTTATGCCACTCAGGCCCGTTGTACCCATATGTTTGCGTCCCTGGGCAAGGGCAAGATTGTCGAGGACAAGTGTGTGCAGTGTCCGCTGCACCGGGCGCGGTTTGATATCCGTACCGGCGAAGTGACCGAGTGGGCCAACTTTCCCCCCGGTGTGCAGTTGTTGAATGTGGTGCGGGGCGAGAAAGCCCTGGAGACCTGGCCGGTCACGGAAGAAGACGGCCACCTGTTTGTGGAGATGTAATGGCAGCAAGGACAGAAGCCCAGCAACGGGCAACCCTGGAGCGGCTGGAAAAGTTCAGCCGTTTTACCGACAGCAGCATCGGCATTCCCTTTACCAAATTTCAGATCGGTGCCGAGGCCATTATCGGCCTGGTGCCGCTGGTGGGTGATGCGGCCGGCTTGGTGTTATCCAGCTATGTGCTGATCGAGGCGCAGCGGGCCGGGGCCAGCAAGAGTGTGAAGTTGCGTATGCTGCGCAATATCGGTATCGATTTTCTTGGCGGGCTGTTGCCGGTGGTGGGCGATGCCTTCGATGCCATCTACAAGGCCAACACCCGCAACACCAAGCTGCTGAAGAATTACCTGGAAAAGCAGCTCGAAGTGGAGCCGCCCCCGCCACCATTCCCCTGGAAGACCCTGATCGGGTTGTCCATCCTGTTTGCCGTTGTCACCGGTGGGCTGACGCTGATTTTCTGAAGCGCCAGTTCCATCGGCCGGTTCTTTTTTGTAGGAGCTATGCTTGCATGGCGAACAACCGCCATCGCGAGCAGGTTCGCATGTCGCAGATCCCCTTGGGGGTAAGCATAGCTCCTGCAATGAGGCGCCAATAAAACCGCTGTCTCAGTGTTCTCCGTGCCCTCTGTGGTAAAAATCGCCTTTCATGCGATTCTGACTGCGAACAAGGATTCACTTTCATGTTACCCATGGCCTCGGCAGAATGAGGAAAGCCGTGTGTGAATGCCTCGGGAGGATCGGGCGCTGACGACACATCGCTGGCGGTTGACTGTGTGCGCTTGCGCACAGCTGTCAGGGCGTGTCCGTGTCCGGTACCGGGGTGTTTGCGAAACCACGCAACCCTGACTGGAGGAACGCTGAATGGATACAGCCAACCCGTCACCCCAGGCCGAGCCCGATATTCCGGAAGGCCGCATCAATCCCCTTGTGTTCTATGGTTCCACCACCGGCATCGTGCTGTTTGCGTTGTGGGCCATGCTGTTCACCGAACAGGCCAATGAAACCATCTACGGTGCTCTGGCCTGGATTTCCGGCAGCTTCGGCTGGTTCTACTTTATTTCCGTGGTGGCGTATCTGGTTTTTGTGATTGCCATCGCCTGTTCTCGCTATGGCAGTATCAAGCTGGGACCGGATCACGCGGAGCCGGAATTCAATATCGTTACCTGGGCGGCCATGTTGTTTTCCGCCGGCATCGGTATCGACCTGATTTTCTATTGCGTAGTGGAGCCGGTGACCCAGTACCTGACGCCGCCAGTGGGCGAGGGCGGTACGGTGGAAGCGGCCCGTGAAGCCATGCAGATTACCTTCCTGCACTGGGGGCTGTCCGGTTGGGGGATCTACTCCCTGGTGGGCATGTCACTGGCCTATTTCAGCTATCGTCATGGCTTGCCGCTGACCATTCGTTCTGCGCTGTATCCCATCTTCGGTAAACGCATTCACGGCTCCATCGGTAATGCCGTGGATATCGCTGCGGTGCTGGGCACCGTGTTCGGGGTGGCCACCAGCCTGGGCATTGGCATCATCCAGCTCAACTTCGGCCTGAACTATATGTTCGGCATTGCCGAGAGCACACTGACGCAGGCGGTGTTGGCGGTCTTCATTGTGCTGTTTTCGGCAATTTCCGCCGCCACTGGTGTGGACAAGGGCATCCGCCGCCTTTCCGAGTTCAACATGTTGCTGGCCATTGTGCTGATGCTGTTCGTGCTGGTGGTAGGTGATACCCGCTTCCTGCTGGATGCGCTGGTGATGAACGTGGGCGATTACCTGACCCACTTTATTTCCATGTCCTTTGATACCTATGCCTTCGATCCGCCCCAGGACTGGCTGAATGCCTGGACCGTATTCTTCTGGGCCTGGTGGATCGCCTGGGGACCCTTCGTGGGGCTGTTCCTGGCGCGGATCTCCCGGGGCCGCACCATTCGCAGCTTCGTGGCCGGCACCCTCATTCTGCCGCTCACCTTCATGATGGTGTGGATGTCCGTGATGGGGAATTCCGCCATCGACATGGTGATGAATGGTGCCACCGAATTCGGCAAGGAAGCGGTGGGCAATCCGGGCTCGGCCATCTATCTGTTCCTGGAGCAATTGCCCTGGGTCACGGTGACCACCATCGTGGTGACGGTGCTGGCCATCGTGTTCTTTGTCACCTCCGGGGACTCCGGTTCCCTGGTGCTGTCCAATCTGACCTGCCGTATCAAGGACCCGAACAACGATGCAGCACCGTGGATGCGTATTGTCTGGGCCGCCATCATCGGGGTGGTGACGTTGGCGTTGCTGATGACCGACGGGCTGTCGGCCCTGCAGAGCGCGGTGGTGATCATGGGGCTGCCGTTTGCCTTCGTGTTGTTCCTGATGATGATCGGCCTGTACCGGGCCCTGAAGCTGGAAGGTCTCAAGTCCATCAGCATGCAGGATGCCCTGGCCGGGCAATTGTCCGGGCGCAGCAGTTCACGCGCCGAGCATGAAAGCTGGAGCAAACGACTGGCCCGGGCGATCAGTTTCCCCAGCGAAAAACAGGTGGCCCAGTTTATCGACAAGACGGTGCGTCCGGCCTTTGACGCGGTGAAGGAAGAGCTGGCGGAAAAGGGTTACCCGGTGGAGATTGCCGAGGGTAGTGGTGATCAGCTACATATTGCCCTGAATGTGGACCTGGGTGGCGAGCAGAACTTTACCTACCAGGTGTGGCCACGCCGTTGCCTGATGCCGTCTTTCACGGTGCGTACCCAGCAGTCTCGATCCGTGTATTACCGCCTGGAAGTGCACCTGCGCGAGGGCGGCCTGAGTTATGACCTGATGGGTTACAGCCGCGAACAGGTTATCGAGGATCTGATTGACCATTTCGAGGCGCACCTGCAGTACCTGCACATGCGCCGCGAGATGGGCAACAACATGGACGATGCCAGCGAGCCCGGTCCGGCTTGAAGGCACATGACCACGAGGTGAATCATGACCACCTTTGATCAGGAAATGGATTACGTGATCGTCGGTGCCGGCTCCGCCGGTGCCGTACTGGCCAACCGTCTCACCGAGGATGGCAGCAACCAGGTACTGGTGCTGGAATTCGGCGGCAAGGACAACTCCATCTTCATCAAGATGCCCACCGCCTTTTCCATTCCCCTGAACATGGAAAAGTTCGATTGGGGTTTTCATACCGAGCCAGAGCCGGGCCTGCACGGGCGCAGCATTCATCAGGCCCGTGGCAAGGTGATTGGTGGCTCATCCTCTATCAACGGGATGGTGTATGTGCGCGGTTGCGCCGGTGATTTCGCCGAGTGGGAATCGATGGGTGCCGAAGGTTGGGGCTATGCGGATGTGTTGCCTTACTTCAAGCGGGCGGAAGGCTGTGTCTACGGCGGCGATGACTATCGCGGCGCCGACGGGCCTCTGACCACCTGCAACGGCAACAACATGAAGAACCCGCTGTACCGGGCCTTTATCCAGGCCGGTGAGGAAGCGGGGTACGGGTATACGGAAGACTACAACGGCTTTCGTCAGGAAGGCTTCGGGCGCATGGACATGACGGTGCGCAACGGCGTGCGCTGCTCCACCGCCATGGCCTATCTGAAGCCGGCCATGAACCGGCCTAACCTGGACGTGAAGATGCATGCCCTCACCACGCGCGTGATCATGGAAGGAAAGAAAGCGGTGGGGGTGGAATACCGCCGGGGCGGCAACACCTACAGGGTGAAGGCGCGCAAGGAAGTGATCCTCTCTGCCAGTGCCTTCAATTCCCCGAAGCTGTTGATGCTGTCTGGTATCGGGCCGGCGGAGCACTTGAAGGAAAACGGCATTGAAGTGATTCATGATTTGCCCGGCGTGGGCCAGAATCTGCACGATCATCTAGAGGTGTGGGTACAGCAGGAATGCACCCAGAAGATCACCCTCAATGGTTGGCTGGGGCCGCTGGCGAAAGCCTGGATCGGCGCCAACTGGCTGTTCCTGCGCCGTGGACTGGGCACCTCCAACCACTTTGAATCCAACGGCTATATTCGCAGCCGTGCGGGTTTGCAGTACCCGGATATCCAGTATCACTTCCTGGCCGGCGCCATTGCCTACGATGGCTCCAGTGCCGTGAAGGGGCACGGCTTTCAGGTGCATCTGGGTGCCAACAAACCGCTCAGCCGAGGCTGGGTGAAGTTGCAGTCGAAGGACCCGGCGGCGCCGCCAGCCATGTTCTTCAACTACTTCGACCGGGAGGAGGATCGCGAGGCATTCCGTGCCGGGGTGCGTTTCACCCGGGAGATTTTTGCCCAGCCGGCCATGGATCCCTACCGCGGTGCCGAGCTGTCGCCGGGGCCGGATATCAACAGCGATGATGAGCTGGACGACTGGATGTCACGTACCGCCGAAACGGCGTATCACCCGGCGGGCAGTTGCCGCATGGGCACCGATGACATGGCGGTGGTGGACCCGCAGTGCCGGGTGCACGGGGTGGAAAATCTGCGGGTAGTGGATTCGTCCATCATGCCCACGGTGACCAACGGCAACCTGAACGCACCGACCATCATGATCGGTGAGAAAGGCGCGGATCATATCCTCGGTAAATCCCTGCCCCCGTCCACGGCGCCCAGTTTCCATGCGGACGGCTGGGAGGAGTATCAGCGCAGCGGGATGCCGAAGCGGCAGGTGTGAACGGGCATCAAATTTTCACCACAGAGGACACAGAGAGCACAGAGAAAGATTTTTACTCAGTGAACTCGGTGACCTCTGTGGTAGAAATGCCTTTGTCTGACTTTAATAGGGCGAGTCCACATCCTCTTGCGCCACGTACACCGTCTTCAGGCGGGTGTAGTGGGCGAAGGCGCGGCGGCTGTTTTCCTTGCCGATGCCGGATTGCTTGAAACCACCGAAGGGCATTTCGATGGGCGTCAGGTTGTAGTGGTTTACCCACACGATACCGGCATCGATCCGTTCCGCCATGCGATGGCCGCGATTGATGTCGCGGGTGAAGACACCGCCGGCCAGACCGAAGTCGGTGTTGTTGGCGCGGGCGACGACCTCGTCTTCATCGCGGAAGCTGAGCAGTGACAACACCGGCCCGAAGATTTCCTCTCGGACGATGCGCATCTCGTCATTGAGGCCATCGAATACCGTGGGCAAGACGAAGTTGCCGTCCGGCATGCCATCCACCTCGGCCTTGCCACCACCGATCAGCACCTGGCCGCCTTCTTCCTTGCCGATCTCGATATAGTTGAGCACGTGCTGCATGTGCTGGCGGCTGATCAGCGGGCCCACTTCCGTGGCCGGGTCCATGGGGTCGCCCAGGGTCAGGGTGCCGACACGGGCCAGCAGTTTTTCCACAAAGGCATCCTTGATGCTCTCGTGCACAAAGACGCGGGTGCCGTTGGTGCAGATCTGCCCCTGGGTGTAGAAGTTGGCGAGCATGGCGGCGGACACGGCGTTATCCAGATCCGCATCCTCGAAGATGATCAGTGGCGACTTGCCGCCCAGTTCCAGGGTCACGCCCTTGAGGGTGTCGGCGGCGGCGCGCATCACGGCCTTGCCGGTGGGGACCCCGCCGGTGAGGGAGACCTTGGCCACGTCCGGGTGGCCGGTGAGGGCTTCACCGGTTTCCCGGAAACCCTGCACCACATTGAAGATGCCGTCGGGCAGGCCAGCTTCCTTGAACAGCTCTGCCAGACGCAGGGCGGACAGGGGCGTGACTTCCGAGGGTTTGTAGACCAGCGCATTACCGGCGGCCAGGGCGGGGGCGGCTTTCCAGCTGGCGATCTGCACCGGGTAGTTCCAGGCACCGATGCCGGCGCACACGCCCAGGGGTTCCGGGCGGGTGTAGAAGAAACCGCCGGGCACCTGCTGGTATTCCCCCTGCAGGGAGCTGGCCTGGCCGGCGAAGTACTCCAGGCAATCGATGGCGGAATCCACATCCGCTTCCGGGGTTTCGGCGATGGGCTTGCCCGCATCCAGGGTTTCCAGCTGGGCAATTTCGTCGCGATGTTCGCGCAGCAACTGGGCGGTGCGCATCAGGATGCGACCGCGCTCCACGCCGCCAAGAGCCTGCCAGGCGGGCTGGGCCCGTTTGGCCGCCTGCACGGCACGGTTCACATCGTCGGGGGTGGCCTGGGCAACCCGGCAGATTACCTGGTTGGTGGCCGGGTTGATGGTGTCGAAGAACTGGTTGTCGTTGCCTGGGCTATATTGGCCGTCGATCCAGAGCAGCCGGTCCTGTTGCTGTGTCATGACATCCTCGCCGGGTCGCTGTTGGGGTCCCTTACCGACCACGATAGCGCGCATTGATTCCCCACGAAACCGGGTAAAAGTAGCGAGTTTCGAAAACCTGAATTCGCAGCCCGGACCCCGGTTTTGGATTTAGCTATTAATTATTCATTATTAACTATTCATTGCTTTTCAATGCATCGCCTGCCCAAGCTTATCCAGATAATGGCGCAGGCCGCTATGCAGCGGTTCGTCCAGTTGTTCGCTCTGTGCCTGCATGTCATGGAGCCATTGGCCCTGGTGTGTGCTGTGATGCCACTGGTGGTAGCAGTACACCTGCAACAGAAAACTCTGCAGAAACGCGGGCTTTTCCAGGTCGCTGTCGTTGGCCAGGGGAATGCGCGGAAATAATTCGTGGAGCTTGCGGGCGAAGGCGCCGGAAGCCATGCCGATCTGCTGGCCCGTGGTGTTGTGCACCGGGGTGCTCAGGTGGCCGCAACTGGGGGAGCGGGCTTTCAGGACAAACCCGCTGAGCGGTTCCCCGAGCCGGGTGGCCACGTCTTCCAGCGCGTCGGTGACATCCTGCTGTGGATTGTCCACGCCTTGCACGCGAAGGGTGTCATCCACCTGCACTACCTGAATGGGCGGGCGCGGGACCGGCAGGCCAATGGCCACTTCCGGACAGGTATCGCGAAAGCGCAGCAAGGGGCCGAGCTGGTGGACCAGGATGGCGTTGTGTTTGTGGTCGCCGTCGTAGCGAACCTTCTGGCCGAGCAGGCAGGCACTGACGCCCACCACCGGTTTCTGCCAGTCATGCTGTGGCAGGGTGAAGCCCATCTTTTCCAGCAAATCCGTTAGCATGGAACACCTCCCTTCTTCCCCGATAAAGGTGACCGAACATGCAGGGCGTTTTTCTCGACACCGATACCCTCAACCCCGACGAGATGGACTTCGCCGCCCTTGAGGCCTTGATGCCCTGGACCTTTCATCCGCTGACTCGCCCGGAAGATCGGCTGGCGCGTCTGGACGGGGCCCAGGTGGTTATCACCAACAAGGTGGTGCTGGATGCGGCTACCCTGAAAGCCTGCCCGTCCCTCAAGCTTATCTGCATTTGTGCCACCGGTACCAATAATGTGGACCTGGATGCGGCCCGGGAGTTGGGCATCACCGTGTGCAATGTGAGCGGTTATGCGCGGGCGTCGGTGGCCCAGCACACCTTGACGTTGATGCTGTCACTGGCCACCCGCTGGCATCAGTACGACCGGGATGTGAAAGCCGGTGCCTGGAGCCGGGCGGCCCAGTTCTGTCTGCTGAATCACCCGATCATGGAACTGGCCGGCAAGACCCTGGGGCTGATCGGCCACGGCGATCTGGGCCGGGAAGTGGCACGGTTGGCAGAGGCGCTGGGCATGCAGGTGTTGGTGGCGGAATCCTTCCAGCGCCATGGCGGCCAGTCCGGGCGGGTGGCGTTGGCGGAGTTGCTGCCGCAGGCGGATGTGCTCAGCCTGCATTGTCCGCTGACGGCGCAGACCGACAAGCTGGTGAATGCGTCCTTTATCGCGCAAATGAAGCCCGGCGCCTTTCTGATCAACACCGCCCGGGGTGGCCTGATTGATGAACCGGCGCTGGCCGATGCCCTGCGTTCTGGCCACCTGGGCGGCGCCGGCCTGGACGTACTCAGCAGCGAACCGCCACCGGCGGATCATCCGTTGCTGGCGGCGGACATTCCCAATCTGATTATCACCCCGCACAACGCCTGGGGCACGAGAGAGTGCCGACAACGCTTGCTGGACGGTGTGGTGGAAAATATTCGTCAGTGGCAGGCGGGCAGTGCGATTAACGTGGTGAGTTGAGTTTCAAGTTGCAAGTTTCAAGTTGCAACGCGGGCGAGGCAAGGTGGTGCAGGCTGGCCTTGGCCGCGATTACTGTGAAAGGTGCCGTTTTTCTTGCTCAGTGGTGCCCGGCATCTACAGACAGTCTTGAGCGTCTTTGAGGCTTTACCGCGAATCGCGGGCAGAGCATAGGCGGCTAACGCACAAGCCTCATCCGCGTTGCAACTTGAAACTTGTAACTTGCATCTGCCTTTACCCCTTCTTCTTCAGCTGGCTGGCCAGCAGTTTATCCATGCCCCGGAACAACGGTTGCGGCAGTTTGGTGGCCGGGCCGGGGAGGGCGGCGAGTAGCACGCTGCCCAGTTTGCCCATGGGGCGGGCGATGCGCGCCGGGCGCTTTTCGCAGGCTTCCACGATCCAGCCGGCGGCTTTTTTCACGTGCATCATCGGCATGTATTTGTAGATGGCGGTACGCGATGACATGGGCGTGCGCACCATGGGGAAGTACACCACCGTGGTGCTGATGCCCTGATGGCCCATCTCGGCCTGCAGAGAGCGGGTGAAGGATTCCAGGGCGCTCTTGCTGGCCAGGTAGGCAGAAAACAGGGGGATGGGCACCTGGGTGGAGAGGCTGGAAATATTCACCACATGGCCGTGGCCCTGCTCGAGAAAACGCGGCAACAGTTTCAGAGTCATGGCCACGGCACCAATATAGTTGAGCTGTACGGTGCGCTGGTAATCGTGCAGGCGATCCAGGGATTGTTCTATGGGGCGACGGATAGAATGGGCCGCGTTGTTCACCAGCGCATCGATACGCGGCTGCTCGGCGAGAATACGTGCGGCGCAGGCCTCGATGGCCACGTTGTCGCTCAAGTCGCAGGGGTAGATAAAGGCGCAGCCACCCTCTGTTTCGATGACTTCCTGAACCTCACGTAACTGTTCTTCCCGGCGTGCCACCAGGCACACGGTGGCGCCCCGGCGCGCCATGATTTTTGCTGCCTCGGCGCCGATGCCACTGGAAGCGCCGGTGAGTACAATGGTCTGGCCATTCAGTTTCATGGTGTTCCCTTGTCTGTCAGTTGCTGCACGGAGTGTGCCGCCGGTCGGGCGAGGCGCCAAGATCCGGAGGAACGAAAATGTGGTTCCAGAGAACATTGACATTAACCGCCAAGCCCCGAGGCTGCCACCTGGTCACCCGTGAGGTACTGGAGGGTTTGCCGGAGCTGGCGGATATGCAGGTGGGGTTGCTGCATCTGTTTATCCAGCACACCTCCGCGTCGTTGACCATCAACGAAAATGCCGACCCGGATGTGCGTGGCGATCTGGAGCGGCACCTGAATGTGATGGTGCCGGAAAACGCGCCTTATTATGAACACACCCTGGAAGGCCCGGACGACATGCCCGCCCATATCAAGAGCGTGCTGATCGGCCCGTCACTGAGCCTGCCGGTCAGCAATGGCCGATTGGCGCTGGGCACCTGGCAGGGAATTTACCTGTGCGAGCACCGGGACCATGGCGGGGCAAGACGGGTGGTAGCAACGATTCAGGGGGAGTGATCGGCAGGCGTTGCGACAACGCCATCTACCAGGCCGCTGTAGGAGCGCCTCTTGAGGCGCGAACCGAGCGCAGCGAGGCGACAAAACTTTCAGAGAATGTCAGGTCTACCTGTAGAAACCTGTCAGGTTCGGCAAGTCCTGATCGCCCTCTGGGCGATTCCTTGCTTCGCAAGGTTCGCGCCCTGGAAGGGCGCTCCTACAGCGGCTTCGTGGAGAAGTGTGTCAGTACCGAGTTGCGAGAAGCGAACCCCATATTTCAGGGGCCTTTCGCGACTCGCTTCTCGTGACTCGTAACCCTATTCAGCTATCCACTGCAAAAACTCCCGGCGCTCTTCCGGGGTGGCCTGTTTCCACTGGGCTTTCAGGGTATCCAGGTAGCTGGCTGCGGGGGCCGGTGCAGGGGCTGCCTGAGTGGCCGGAGCCGGAGCGCTGGTGGCAGGTGCCGGGGCGACCGCTTGTTGGGGTGCCACGCTTGCGGAGGCAGCGGTGCTCACTTCCTCGCCGGTGATGGGTGCCAGGAAACCGCGCTTGAGGATCAGGTTGGATTCCTGGGCGGCCACTTTTTCCCCGGTGGCGGTGTTCAGGGCCCAGCCGGTAAAGGTGTCTTCCAGGGCGCGGGCTTCATCCACGTTGGCGGGTTTGTCGTAATCCAGCTGCCATTTCTCGCCGGCCTTGCCGTCGACGATAAAGTTGGCCGGGTTGGTTTTCACGATCTCATGGTTGTCCGCGTCCAGCTGCCACAGTTCCTTGTAGTAGGCGAGGATCTCGTAGCGGCCGGGGGTGAACTTCAGTTCCTTGAAGTCGGTGGCGAAAAAGGTGTTGGCGCCATCCACTTCCTTGCCGTTGATGGTGAACACTTCGATTTCGCTGGGCACGCGCACGGTCAGTACCTGGCTGTCAGGTTTGGCGGCACCGTCGTAGAGCTGGACCACGGGGCTGCGGGCGCAGGCGGACAGAATCAGGGTGCAGAGAACGAGGGGGATAAGGCGCAGGGACAGCATGATCTCTCCTAGGTAGGCGCGGGCCAGCCAGTCTGGCCGGCCATAATGACAGCTTTGTGACAGTGGCAAAATCAGAAGCCCCAGGTATCCACCCGGGCGGGTGCCACATTGCGATTCAGGGTGCTCAGGCCGCGGGCACAGCGCACGATCCACCAGATGGTGATGATCACCATCAACAGCCAACCGATAAAGGCCAGGGTGGTGATGCCGGCAATGATGCTGTAGAGCAGACCGATCCAGAAGGTGCGGTACTGGAAGCGGAAGTGCTCACGCAACGGCGGCGGTGCATCCCCGGCGTGCAGGTGGGCAATGATGACCCCGGCAACGGCGGTCAGGCCACCGGTGATCAGGCCTACCAGATGCAGTACATAAACCGCCCGGGCCAGGCCCAGGGATGCAGATTGACTCATTGCGGGTCCCCCTTGCTGCGGTAGATTTTCGCCGGGGCGGCGGGTTCGCTGTTGTCGGCGTCACAGGTCTGCACGCAGGCATCCATGGTCTCGAAGGGCACGCTGCCCTTGCAGCCTCCCCAGGTAAAGCTCTTGCAGCTGTCGCTGTCCTGATCGTAGTAGTAACGCTGGAAGGCGGCCTTGCACATGCCGGATTCCGGCGGCTGGTAGCAGGCGTCCGGCAACTTGTTGCCGGCTTCGTTGCCACTCTGACAGCCGGCCAGCAGGGTGAGGATAATCAGGGGAAAAAGCAGTCGCATGGTGTCGTCCTTGTGTTTGATCTGCACACGGCCTTGCCAAACCGGCAAGGCCTCTTTAACAGGATGTCACTTTACTCTGTCGGGGGGGTGCTAGTCAGCCCGGCAATGTTTGTGATCCCGGGGCAGGGTGTCGCCGCGCAGGCGAATCACGGTTTTCTGCAACAGGAGGTTGTTGGGCAGGGTGTAACGGTGGCCCAGTTCGTCCTGCACGGTAATGAATATCAGCCCCATGTAGCGGATCTGGCCGGTGACCGTGTTGTCGCCATCCAGCAGGCGGATGCGATCGCCCACCCGGTAGGGAGCACTGAAGAACAGGATGATGGCGGCGGTGGTGTTGCTGAGCATGGACCAGCTGGCAAACAGGGCCACGCCGAGCAGGGCCATCAGCGAGGTGGCGAACACCATCAGGCCGCTGCCGTTAAGCCCCCAGAGAATCCCGATGGTAAGCAGTGACAGCACCACGCAGGCACTGTTGATGACCACGGCGGTCTGGAAGATGCGGGCCCGGCTGAAATCACGGCGGCGGCCCAGTCGTCGGGTGGCACTGCGCAGCAACACGGACAGCAGCCAGGCCAACAGAATAACGGCAACCGTCAAACCCCATTTCATTGCGCTGGATTCCATGACTGCCTCAACCGTGCTTGCCGGAAACGAAAGGATTGTTGGCCCGCTCATGGCCGATAGTGGACATGGGGCCGTGGCCGGGGATGAAGGATACATCGTCATCCAGGGTGAGCAACTTGTCCTTGATGGCCTGGATCAGGGTGTCGAAATCGCCCTTGGGGAAATCCGTGCGGCCGATTGAGCCGTTGAACAGCACATCGCCCACCACCACCAGTTTGCTGTCCGGCTGGTAGAACACCACATGGCCGGGGGTGTGGCCCGGGCAGTGACGTACCTGGAATTCGGTATCGCCTACGGTGACCGTGTCACCGTCCTCCAGCCAGCGGTTCGGGGTGAACGGGCGCGAGGCGGGAAAGCCCATCATCTGCGCCTGCTGGGGCAGCATGTCGATCCAGAACTGGTCGTCCCGGTGCGGCCCTTCGATGGGCAGATCCAGTTTGTCTGCCAGCTCGGCCACGGCACCGATGTGATCCAGATGCGCGTGGGTGACAAGGATCTTTTCCGGCGTGCCGCCCACTTGTTGCAGTGCTTCCAGAATCTTGTCCAGATCCCCGCCCGGATCGACGATGGCCACCTTGTCGGTGGTTTCGCACTTGAGGAAGGAGCAGTTTTGCTGGAAGGGGGTAACCGGCAGGATGGCGTACTTCATGGTTGTCTATCGGGTAAAAAATGTGCCTGCAGTATAGCGGCAAACGGGAATCCGGTTCATTCCCTGCAAAGCGTAAATAATGGCAAATTCCGACGTGTTGCCGCTGAGGGTGGCGAAAGCAGTGCTATTTTAGCCGCTTTCACACTAGCGCAAAGGAAGGGAATCATGGAAATGGAACAGCTGCAGCCTTATCTGGACAAGGCTATAGAACTGGGCATGAGCTATCTGCCCAAGGTGGTGCTGGCCATCATTACCCTGATCGTGGGGTTCTGGCTTATCGGCCGTATCACCAAGGGGCTGAACCGGGTGCTCGGTCACAAGGCCGTGGACGACACTCTGCAGAAGTTCATGACGAGTTTTGTGGAGGTGTTGCTGAAGATACTGCTGCTGGTGGCAGTGGCCGGCATGGTGGGAGTGCAGACCACCTCATTTATCGCCATGCTGGGTGCCATCGGTCTGGCGGTGGGGCTGGCCCTGCAGGGCAGCCTGGGTAACTTTGCCGGGGGTGTGTTGATCCTGTTTTTCAAACCTTATCGACTGGGGGATATTATCGAGGCCCAGGGGCATATGGGCAGGGTGCATGACATCCAGATTTTCAACACCATTCTGATTACCTATGACAACCAGCGCATCGTGATCCCCAACGGCCCGATGTCAAATGGTTGCATCAAAAATGTTTTCTGTGAGCCGCAGCGGCGAGTGGATATCGAGTTCGGTATCAGCTACGACGACAGCATTGCCGATGCCCGGGCAGCGATACAGTCAGTGATCGATAACGACGATCGTATCCTGAGTGGCGACAAGTTCAATCCCAATATTTTTGTCTCCGCCCACGCGGACAGCAGCATCAATATGCTGACCCGGGTATGGGTGAATTCCGAGGACTACTGGCCGGTGTACTTCGGCCTGTTTGAACAGGTGAAGCTGGCCTTCGATAAAGCGGGTATTACCATCCCCTATCCGCAGCGGGATGTGCATCTTTATCAGCAGAGCTGAGCTAGAAGCTGCGCTCATATACGAAGCCGCTGTAGGAGCACCTCTTGAGGTGCGAACCGCGCTTGCGCGGAAATCGACCGCAGGGAAATCAGTTATTTCAGAGCTCGACAGGTTTCAGAAAGAACGGCTGACGCCCCCTCTGTCGCCTCACTACGCTCGGTTCGCACCTCATACTCGCAGAGCACAGAGAGAGGTGCTCCTACATTCAATCGCGCCGCCAGCGGCGCTCCTACAGCGGCGTTGTAGCTAGCGGCTAGCAGCTCGTCGCTCGCAGCTGGAGGCGAAGCCGTGCTGCTTTACCGTTTCTCCAGCACCACCGGCAAACCATCCTTGGGCATGATCAGCGGCACCTGTTGTACCGGCATCTCGTAGCCCGGCTTCAGGGAAATCTTGTAGCGTTGCAGGAAGTGGAACAGGAAAGTTTTTGTCTGCAGCTCGGCAAAGTTCAGGCCCAGGCACTTGTGGTGGCCGCCGCCGAAAGGCACCCACTGGTAGAAGTGCTTCTTGTGCTCGGCCCGTTCGTCACTGAAGCGTTCCGGGTCGAAGGTGTGCGGGTTGCTCCAGTACTCCTCCATGTAGTGGGTGAACAGGGGGGAGATGTTGATCAGGGTATTGCGCGGCAGCGTGTAGCCCTGGAAAGTCACTTCCTTCACGGTGCGGCGCGGGAAAGTGGTCAGTGGTGGGCGCATGCGCAGGGTTTCGCGGAACACCCAGCCGGTTTTTTCCAGCTTGGCCAGGTCGTCGTAGTCCAGGCTGTCCTTGTTCAGGCCAGTCATTTCTTCGGCCAGCTGATCCTGCCAGTAGGGGTGTTTTGCCAGCAGATAAATGATGGAGCACAGGGTGCTGGTGGTGGTGTCGTGGGCGGCGAACAGCAGGAAGATCATGTGATTCATCACGTCCTGATCGCTCAGTCCGCCTTCCTCGTCGGCGGCCTTGCACAGCTCGCTGAAGAAATCCGGGGTCTCGCTGGCGCGCTTCTGCGGGATCAGGCCAGTAACGAATTTTTCCAGGTAGCGGCGTCCGGTCATGCCCCGGTGCCACAGGGTGCCGGGAATGGGCAGACGCAATACCGCCAGGGAGGCATCCGCAGAGTCGATAAAGGATTTGTTCACCTTGTCGGATTCCGGGCCCATGTCCAGGCCGAAGAAAATCTGTGCGCCCACGTCCAGCAGCAGCCCCTTGATATGATCGAAGAAGCTTATCGTTTCGCCGGTCTGCCAGGGCTGGATCTGGCTGCTGATATGGGCGTTCATGCGGTCCAGGTAGCTGGCCAGTGCCGGCTTCTTGAATGCCTGCTGCATGATGCGGCGATGGAATTTATGATCGGCGAAGTCGCGCAACATGAGCCCGTCGGTAAACAGCTTTTCCAGGAACGGGTTCCAGGCCGCACGGCTGGAAAACACGTGCTCCGGGTCCTTGAGGACAAACTCGTTGGCCTCCGGTCCCAGCAGGGTAACGCCGCGCTGGAACAGCACCGAGCCCTTGGAGACCAGGCCGTATTTTTCCGCGCGTTGGGTTACCAGCTTGTGGTAGTCCTTGAGGAACGGAATGGTGTCGCCCAGTAGCGGCGTGCCGTAATCCCCCGGAATGTGGTCCAGCTTGCGTTGTGGCAGGCGCGGCAGGCGGGCGGCATCCTGCTGGGCGGTTTCCATGCTGCTGCTCATTGTCAGCTCTCCCGATAAACACTTTGTGTAGCGTCAATTTACGGTGAGCAAACCGCGGCGAACAGAGGGTTGTTGGCAACGGTCAATCCGGCATGTGCTGTCCAGCCACGGTGGCATGGCTCGTGCTAGCATTGGCGCCAACTGCAAGGAGAAGCCCTATGTCCAAGCCTGCGGCAGAATTCGAGCCCCTGGCCCTGGCGGTGTTGACCGTCAGCGATACCCGTACCCCGGATAATGACACTTCCGGAGATCTTCTGGTCCAGCGTCTGGAGGAGGCCGGCCATCACCTGCAGGCTCGGCAGATCGTGAAGGATGACATCTACCAGCTGCGCAAGGTGGTGTCCGAGTGGATCGCCGACGAGCACATCCAGGGCATCATCACCACCGGCGGCACCGGCTTTTCCGGGCGCGACTCCACCCCGGAAGCCCTGGGGGTGCTGTTCGATAAACACATCGAAGGCTTTGGTGAGCTGTTTCGCCAGGTCAGTGTGGAGGATATCGGCTCCTCCACCATCCAGTCCCGTTGCCTGGCCGGGTTGGCCAATCGCACGGTGATCTTCTGTCTGCCTGGCTCCAATAATGCCTGCGCCACCGGCTGGGATCGGATCATCCGCGACCAGCTGGATGCCCGTCATCGTCCCTGTAACTTTGTCGCCCAGATTCGACGGTGATGACGATGAACTTGATGCCGGTAGAGGGCGCCCTGGCCCGGTTGCTGGACAGCGCGGTGCCGTTTGCCCGTGTGCAGGAGATCGCCCTCGGTGACGCCCGTGGCCAGTACCTGGCCCAGGACGTGGTGTCCCGCGTGGATGTGCCCGCCTTCGATAATGCCGCCGTGGATGGTGTGGCCCTGCGCTATGCCGACCTGGATGAACCGGGCCTGACCCTGCCCATGCCGCTGCGCATTGCCGCCGGTGACCCGCCGGGCACCCTGATGCCGGGGCAGGTGGCGCGTATCTTCACCGGCGCGCCGGTGCCCGCCGGGGCGGATACCGTATTGATGCAGGAAGACTGTGAAACCGCTGACGGTCGGGTGCGGCTTCCTGCACAGGCTTCGGTCACCGATGGGCAGAATATTCGCCCGGCGGGGCAGGATGCCCGGTTGGATGAGGTGGTGATGTGCGCCGGTCAGCGTCTGACGCCCCAGGCGGTGGGGCTGATCGCCTCGGTGGGGATATCCCGGGTGCGGGTGTATGCCCCCCGGGTACTGGTGTTGACCAGCGGAGATGAACTGCAGGCGCCGGACGAAGCGCCGTTGCCGGGGAAAATTTACGACAGCAATGGGCCACAACTGGAGCAGCTGCTGATACAGAGTGGCTTTGCCGAGGTGCGGCGAGAGCACCTGCCCGATGACCCGGCCATCATCCAGGCTACGTTGACCCGGGCCCTCACCAGTCCTGACCAGCGGCCGGATGTGATCATCTCCACCGGCGGCGTGTCCGTTGGTGAAGAGGATCATCTGCGGGCAGTGCTGGAGCAGCAGGGCCAGCTGGATTTCTGGCGCCTGGCAATCAAACCGGGCAAGCCTTTCACCTACGGCAGCGTGGATGGCATTCCGTTTTTCGGCCTGCCGGGCAACCCGTCTGCTGTGCTGGTCTGTTACCTGATGCTGGTGTTGCCCGCCTTGCGTCGCTGCTGTGGTGCCGAAAACGTCTTGCCGGAACCATTCCGGTTGCCGGCGGATTTTTCAGTCAAAAAAGCGGGCAAGCGACAGGAATATTTGCGTGTTCGCTGCGTGCCGAAGAACGGCAATCTGGTGCTGGAAAAACACCCCAATCAGAGTTCCGGCATGTTGAGCTCTGCGGTGTGGGCGGACGGGCTGGCGGTAGTGCCGGTGGGGAGAACAGTCTCTGAAGGCGAAACACTGTCTTTCTTTTCGTTCCCTGATTTGCTGGGATGATTGCGCGATGACAGTTTATTTCTGGCGTTTATTTTTTATTGGTGCAGGCCTGTTGGTCTGTGTTGGTGGCGGCAAATATCTGGCTGAAGATGTTGTCTATCTGGTCAGTGAAATCTCGCTGCTTGATATCTTCGACTATCTGACGCCTTTTCTATTGCTGGACCTGGGGATATCGACTGTTTTTTACGGTCTGGGAGGAATGATCGTCGGGTATGCCAATGTTCTTTCGGCGAGAATGGATGGGGCCTTGCTTGCCCTCGGTTATGGGGGGATTACCGGGTATTTACGTTATATTGAGGAGACGGGCTGGCCGCTCTGGTATGAGATGGCGGTGGTGGTGATGATCCTTGTGGGAGTGATGGCGGGTGTCGAGATTGGTCGAAGACTGTATCTCAATTCACATCCGGATTTTTTCAGCAGCTAATTGTTTTGGTGTGCTGGTTTTTTACCTGAAGATTCTTATGTCATGGGACGTTTCATCCGCGTTGCATGGCCTTTGCTTGTATACTGGCAGGCAAATTGATGGAGTAAACAAATGACCCTGGAATCCACCCTGCTGGCGCGAGCCGATTCGACCTGCGAACTGTGTGGTGCCGGTGAGGCGCTGGCGGTGTATGCGGTGCCGCCGGGAGGGGATGGCACGGCGGCGCAGAGTGCCTTGTTGTGTGATACCTGCAGCTTTCAGATCGACAATCCCGGCAATGAAGATATCAACCACTGGCGTTGTCTGAACGACAGCATGTGGAGCCAGGAGCCGGCGGTGCAGGTCCTGGCTTGGCGCATGCTGACCCGGTTGCGGGCGGAAGGCTGGCCCCAGGATCTGCTGGATATGCTCTATCTGGATGACGAGACACTGGCCTGGGCCCAGGCCACCGGGGAGGGGCAGAGCGAGGAAGAAAAGGTCGTGCACCGCGACAGCAACGGCGCTGTGCTGGAAGCCGGTGATAGCGTCACCCTGATCAAGGATCTCAATGTGAAGGGCGCCAACTTCACCGCCAAGCGCGGTACACCGGTGCGCAATATCTCGCTGGTGCAGGATAACCCGGAGCATATCGAAGGCCGGGTGGAAGGCCAGCGGATTGTCATCCTCACCCAGTTCGTGAAAAAGAATTGATGCCACATTCCCTGATTCTCGGTGGCATCCGTTCCGGCAAGAGTTCGCTGGCGGAAAAGTTGGTGTCGGAGCAATCCGAGCCGGTGGTGTATGTGGCCACGGCCACCGCCGGGGATGGCGAAATGAGCGATCGCATTCGCCGCCACCAGCGACGCCGACCGGCGAGCTGGGGGCTGGTGGAAGAACCCGTTGAGCTGGGCAATCTGCTGAACCGCCAGGCCACCCTGTCGCCGCCCCCCTGTGTGTTGATTGATTGCATGAGCCTGTGGGTGAGTAACCTGCTGCATGCTGGCGATACGGTATTTGTGCGCGAGAAAGAGAATTTCCTGACGGCGTTGGCGGCCTATCCGGGCTCGGTGGTGATCGTCAGTAATGAGGTAGGGCTGGGGATCATCGGCATGGACCCGCTCACCCGCCGCTTTGCCGATGAGCTGGGTTGGCTGAATCAGGCCCTGGCAAAACGCTGTGACCGGGTGCTGTTGTCAGTGGCGGGGATTGCGCAGACATTGAAGGGGTAGGCCTGGCCGTAGGAGCGTCGCTGGCGGCGCGATTCCGACCCTCTTTTAAAGATCGATTTACCACAGAGGACACAGAGATCACTGAGGAAAAGAATATTTTTTCTCTGTGTGCTCGGTGTCCTCTGTGGTGAAAATGTTTTTATCGAAGGTTGGTAATCGCGCCGCGAGCGACGCTCCTACGGTGGAGCTCGCTATCTACCCGTGCCTCACCAGACAACGCAAGGTGCCGTGCTCGGTGTCATCAATGCGCACTTGCGAACGGCAGGCGAAGGGTACCTGGAATCCTGCCATGGCCTGGCTCGGGCTCATGCCCAGGACATGACTCAGTACCATGCGGATCACGCCGCCGTGGCAGACCAGTAACACTCTCTGACCCTGCAATGCCTGCTGCCATAGTGCCCAGGCGTCGCCGATGCGCTGGTGAAAAGCCTGAATGGTTTCGCCATTCACCGGGGGATGATTTTCCGCATCGCGCCAGAAGTTGGCCTGGTGATCGCCGTATTCCGCTGCCACCTGTTCCCGGGTTTTTCCTTCCCAGTCGCCGAAGCTGATTTCCTTGAAATCGTGTGCCACGGTGAAGGGAATATGGTGTTGCTCGGACAGGTGCGCGGCAAACTCGCGGCAGCGTAGCAGCGGCGAGGTGAGGATGTGATCCCAGGTATCGTCCGCCTGAATGGCATCGCGCATTTGCTGCCAGCCCAGTTCGCTGAGCGGATCGTCCTTGTGGCCGCGATACATGTGGCCGCCGGCGGGTTCGCCGTGGCGAATCAAATCAAACAGGGTGGTGGTCATGGGTTACTCCGCACTGTTGACGCCGGCATCGGCAAAGGTGGCCATGCCGTTATGCAGGGCGCAGGCGCTGCGAATCACCGGCACGGCCACCGCCGCGCCGCTGCCTTCGCCCAGGCGCATGGACAGATTGAGAACCGGCTCGGCATCCAGCGCGTCGAGCAGTCTGGTGTGGCCGGGTTCCCGGGAGTGATGGGCGAACAATAACCACTCCCGTAATTCCGGTCGTAGCCGCACGGCGGCGAGGGCGGCTACGGTGACAATAAAACCATCCACCAGAACGGGGATGCCACGGGTGGCACAGCCGATCATGGCGCCGGTGAGCGCGGCAATTTCAAAACCGCCCAGGGAGGACAGTACTGCCAGCGGTTCCCGGTTGTCCCCGTGACGGGCCAGTGCCCGTTCGATCACGGTGACCTTGTGGCTAACGCCCTTCACATCCAGGCCGGTACCGGGCCCGGCCAGGGCCACCGCCGGTTCGGCCAGCAGAGCGCAGGCCACGGCGCTGGCGCTGGTGGTGTTACCGATGCCCATTTCGCCACCGATAAACAGCTGGGCCTGCTGGTCTGCGGCACGCTGGGCGGCACGGTCACCGGCGGCCAGGGCCTGTTCCAGCTGTGTCACGGACATGGCCGACTGGCGGGCCAGATTGGCGGTGCCGGCGGCGATGGTTTCATCCACCACGCCGTCGCTGGTGGGCGGTGGGGTGGCGGTGCCCAGATTGATCACCTCCAGCGTTGCCCCCAGATGTCTGGCCATGACACTGATGGCGGCGCCACCGGCCACGAAGTTGGCAATCATCTGCCCGGTGACCGCCTGGGGAAAGGCGGAAATTCCCTCCGCACAGACGCCGTGGTCGCCGGCAAAGACGGCGATGCTGATACGGTCGGCGGCAGGAGCGTCACTGTGTTGCAACGCCGCCAGCGTCACTGCCAGGGATTCCAGAAGACCCAGTGAGCCGGCGGGTTTGGTGAGCTGCCCCTGGCGGGCCAGGGCGGTTTCACGGTGTTGCTGACTGGGCGAGGGAATCGCTTTTTGCCAATGGGCAGGGTGGGGCACGGAACACTCCCGAAAAGGACAGGGGCCGGAAAGCGGCAAATCCTCTGCCCCTGGCCCTGAGCTGTCAAGTAACGGTCTCCCACTGGCTGCCCGTCTTGCCGTTGGGGCCTTGCTGGCAAGGCGAAGGCAACAATCCGCTGCCGTGCCTGCGGAAAACCCTTCAAGGTTCCAACGGCGGGGAGTGTGGTCGCGTTCCTGTACACTGCTGCTCCCTGTTTTGTGCTGATGGATTGGATGGATGCTGTCTTTTTCCCTGTTCTGTGCACTGCTTGTCGGCGTGATGCTGGATCGCTGGCTGGGCGAGCCCCGCCACTGGCACCCGCTGGTGGGGTTTGGCCGGCTGGCGATGGCCGTGGAGCAACGCCTTAACCGTCCGGGGGGTGTAGCGGCCGGTGCCCTGGCCGTGGTCATCACCGTGCTGCCCTGGGTGCTGGCGGTAGTGTGGCTGCTGCTGGTATTGCCGGGCTGGGCCGGTTGGGGACTGCAGGCGCTGGGACTGTGGCTGGTAATTGGCGGGCGCAGCCTGGAGGAGCACGGCCAGGCGGTGATGGCGCCGCTGCACGATGGCGATCTGCCCTGCGCCCGGGAACAGGTGAGCCGCATGGTCAGCCGCGATACTGACAAACTGGATAGCGGCGGTGTGGCCCGGGCGGCCACCGAATCCGTGCTGGAAAACGGCGCCGATGCCCTGTTTGCCAGCCTGTTCTGGTTTGCGCTGGCGGGCTTGCCCGGCGCTTTGCTGCATCGGCTGGTGAATACCCTGGATGCCATGTGGGGCTATCGCACGGAACGCTTCGAGCGGTTCGGCAAGGTGGTCGCGCGGCTGGATGATCTGCTCGGCTGGGTGCCGGCACGATTAACGGCCATCAGCTATGCCCTGTGTGGGCGTTTCGCCGCGGGGCTGCGCTGCTGGCAGCAGCAGGCCAGTGCTTGCGACAGTCCCAACGCGGGTCCGGTGATGGCCGCCGGGGCTGGTGCTCTGGGTGTGATGCTGGGTGGTGGTGCGCCCTATCACGGCGGCTGGAAGGACAAGCCGTGGCTGGGCGAAGGAAGGGCGGCCAGCGCCGACAGCATTGCTGCCGCCACTACTCTGGTGCAACGGGCGTTGTCGCTGTGGCTGGTGGTGTTGCTGGGAGTGAGCCTGTGAGCGTTTTAGAGGGTGAGCACCATGGCGGGCGTTTGCATGAAGCGGCCCGGCGTTGGGGGATTCCGGTCAGTGACTGGCTGGACCTGTCCACCGGCATCAGTCCCTTTGCATGGCCGGTACCGACATTGCCCGCATCTGTGTGGCAGCGTCTTCCTGAAGAGGATGATGGGCTGACGGCGTGTTGCCGTCACTGGCTCGCAGTGCCCGCAGGCGCTGCCTGTCTGCCGGTACCGGGGAGCCAGGCGGCGCTGCAACTGTTGCCACGGCTGCGCAAGACCGCCCGGGTTGGCGTGCCGTCGCCGGGTTACCGTGAGCATGCGCTGGCCTGGCAGCGAGCAGGGCACGAGGTGGTGCCATTGTCTGTGGAACAGATCGATGGGGCCCTCCCGGATCTGGATGTGCTGGTGTGCATCAATCCCAATAATCCCACCGGCCACCTGTACCCACAGGACACGCTGTTGCGCTGGCATCAGCAGTTGGCGGCGAAGGGCGGCTGGTTGGTGGTGGATGAGGCATTTCTGGAGGCCAGTGATGGCGAGTCTCTGGCTGCTCGCTGTGATCAGCCGGGCCTGATTGTGCTGCGCTCCCTGGGCAAGTTTTTCGGCCTGGCGGGCTTGCGGGCCGGGGTGATGGTGGGGCCGGCGGCTGTGTGTGAGGCGCTGGCGGATCTGCTGGGCCCCTGGGCAATGAGCCACCCGTCCCGTTGGGTGATGGCGCGGGCAGTGCAGGATCGGGATTGGCAACAGCGGCAGAGGGAGCGTTTGCGGCAGGCCAGGCTGCGGCTGGACGGGTTGTTGAGCGCGGCCGGTTTGCTGCCGCAGGGCGACAGTGATCTGTTTGCCTTGTGTGTTCATGATGAGGCCGAGGCGATACGGGATGGTCTGGCACGCCAGGCCATTTTGGTGCGGCATTTCGAGCAGCCCGGTGCGCTGCGTTTCGGATTGCCCGGGAACGAATCGGAAGAACAACGTTTGTTGCTGGCGTTACAGACGTTACCGGTTTGATCCTTCCTTTGTAGGAGCCATGCTCGCATGGCGAACCACCTCAAGCCGTTCGCCATGCGAGCATGGCTCCTACATGGCTTCTATTAGTAAATCTCAACTTCTCCTGAATTTTCCTCACGCAGAACGTATCCGTTTGCTTATTGCCGCCGCCGTTGGTAATTTCGCGCCACCTTCCGGTGCCCGCCTGCCCACATGCAGCCGGGTTAAACGGGAAGTCGGTGGGCTTTGCTGTGTCCGCAAAGCCAGTCCGACGCTGCCCCCGCAACGGTGATTGAGTTAACCGCGTTTCGTAGTGCCACTGTGCCAAAGCCCGAAAGGGTGCATGGGAAGGCGAACGCGCCGAGGGAATACGCCTCGCTCATCAGCCCGGAGACCGGCCAGAAGGTGAACTTGGCGTCGCGGTGGGCGATGGCGGGGTGCAGCGGTGCCGTTCGGTGCCGGTTATCCCTGTTGTGTCTCCGCGGCTGAATCCAGGCCGTGCGGGTGGGCACGGCAACAGGGGATCTCCTTCTATGTCTTTGCGTTCTTTTGCGGCGTCTGCCGCTGTGTCCTTGTCTGTCTTGCCGTTGGCCGTTCAGGCCGAATCCTCCTCGTCACAGGTCGTGGCCATGCTTGATCCGGTGGTCGTCACGCCGGTTCTGGTCAGCCGCACCACGGAAGCATCGCTGTCTTCCGTCACGGTGGTGGACGAGCAACAACTTCGCGACCAGCAACCGGTGGATATGGCTGACATCCTGCGTGGGCAGCCCGGTGTGGATACCACCAGCAATGGTTCCTTCGGCAAGAATGCCAGCGTCTTCGTGCGGGGTACGTCCAGTGATGCGACCCTGCTGCTGGTGGACGGGGTGCGGTTGCGCTCCGCCACCGCCGGTAGCCCGGCCTGGCAATATCTGCCACCGGCCATGCTGGAGCGGGTGGAAGTGGTCCGTGGACCACGGGGTTCCCTGTACGGTGCCGATGCGGTGGGCGGTGTGGTGCAGCTCTTTACCCGCGATGACGGTAGCTGGCTGGATTTCGGTGCTGGCAGTTTCGGCACCATGAATGCCGGTGCCGGCGTTTCCGGTGAACAGGGCGGCACCCGTTATACCCTGGGTATCAACCGCTTCCGTACCAATGGCATCGAGTTGCGCGAAGACAGCGAAGAACGTGGTTACGACAATACCGCCGGTATTGCCAAGATCAGCCATCGCTTTGGCGGTCGTGGCGAAATCGGGGTGTTCGGTTTCCATACCCGGGGCAATACCGAATTCGAAGGCAGCACGCCGGCAGACGACAGAAATATCGACTACGCACTGGAAGTGGCGGGGCTGAAAGGCGAAGTGATGCTCACTGATGGTTGGCAGACCAAGGTACTGATCAGCCAGGCCAAGGACGAAAGCGAAGACTTTGCCAACCATGTCAGTAACGGTGTCTTCGATACCCGCACCCGCACCGCCAACTGGCAGAATATTTTCGCGGTGGGTGCCCATCAGTTTGTGCTGGGTGGCGAATACCTGCGTGACGAGATCACCAGCAGCAACGAGTACGATGTGACCGACCGGGACAACAAGGCGGCGTTTGGTCAGGCGTTGCTGCACTTCGGTCCGCTGGATGTGCAGGGCAGCCTGCGCCATGACGATAACGATGCTTACGGTAGCAAGGTGACCGGCGCCGCGGCACTGGGCTACAAGCTGGATACGGTTCACCGGGTGCGGGTGAGCTATGGCACGGCGTTCAAGGCGCCCACCTTCAACGATCTGTATTTCCCGGATTCGCCGCCGTTCTTTTTCAGCAACCCTGACCTGAAGCCGGAATCCTCGGAAACCGGCGAGCTGGGTGTTCGCGGTCAGCATGAACACTGGTTCTGGGATGCGGCGGTGTACCGTACCAACATTGATGATCTGATCGCCTACGATGGCAGCAAGGGATCCTCGTTCAATGTGAACAAGGCCAGCATCGAAGGGGCGGAACTGGCTCTGGGGATGGACTGGCAAGCGTGGCAGGTGCGGGTGGCCTTCTCGGCCCTGAAACCGGAAGATCGGGATACCGACACACTGATCGCTCGTCGTGCCCAGCGCCTGGGCAGGGTGGATGTGGATCGTCGCATCGGCACCGTGACTGTGGGTGGCACCGCCAGTTTCCAGGGGCACCGTTACAATGATGCCGCCAATACCCAGCGGCTTTCCGGTTTCGGCCTGCTGGATCTGCGTGCCGGGTGGCAGTTCGCGCCGAACTGGTCCACCCGCCTGACGATGAAAAATGTGCTCGATAAAGAGTACGCCACCGCGAAGAACTTCAGCGGTTGGAACTATCTCAACGCCGGGCGTTCCGTAATGGTAAGCCTGCGTTACGATGTGCAGTAACTGAAAACGGAGTCCGCCATGCCCCCAGCCCGTCTGTTATCCCGTTGCCTTCCCCTGTTGGCAGCCGTGCTGTGGCTGGGGAGCGGGCTGGCCCGGGCACAGGTCTGTGTCACCGATGATGCGGACCGTCAGGTCTGCCTGGCGCAGCCGGCTTCTCGCATCATTGCCTTGTCCCCCGGTGCTACCGAGCTGGTGTTCGCCGCCGGTGCCGGTGAGCAGCTGGTAGGGGTGGTAAGCTTCAGCGATTATCCGCCGGCGGCGAAAAAACTGCCGCGGGTGGGGAGCTACAAGCGGCTGGATCTGGAAGCGGTGCTGGCACTGAAACCGGATCTGATCATCGCCTGGCGCAGTGGTAATCCCATGGAACAGGTGGAGCGGCTGCAGGCAATGGGTGTGCCGGTGTACCACAGCGAACCGCGCCGTTTTGAGGATATCAGCACCACGCTGGAGCGCCTTGCGGTGTTGGCTGGTACCGAGGCTGTGGGGCAGGGGGCGGCAGATTCCTTGCGCAGCGGTATGGATTCACTGCGCCAGCGCTATGCGGAGGCGGCACCGGTGACAGTGTTTTACCAGGTCTGGGAAGAGCCGCTGATGACCGTGAATAACGAGCACCTGATCAGCGAAGCGATCCGGATCTGTGGCGGAGTTAACGTGTTCGGTGAGCTGGGATCATTGGCGCCCAAGGTTAGCCGTGAGGCGGTGCTCGCCAAGGACCCGGAGGTGATCATCGCCGGAGGCATGGGCGAGGATGACCCTTCGTGGCTGGAGCCCTGGAAGCAGTTTTCCTCCCTGCGTGCGGTGCAATACGACAACCTGTTCTTTGTGGCGCCGTCCACCTTGCAGCGGCCAACCCCGCAAATGCTGGCCGGCACCCGCACCCTGTGCAGCCACCTCGACACCGTGCGCGCCCGTGATTAGTGGCCGATCCGTTTCATCCCTGCTGATGCTGGCGGTATTGGGTGTGGTGGCATTGCTGGTGGCGGTGACCGTAGGCAGTGTTTCCATGACCTTCTCGGAGTTGTGGATGGCGGTTTCCGGCAGGGGAGATCCTCTATTCCGGGAACTGGTGTTTTCCCTGCGTTTACCTCGTGCTCTGGCGGCCTTTGCCACCGGCGGTCTGCTGGCACTGGCCGGCGCCCTGATGCAGGTGCTGTTGCGCAACCCCCTGGCCGATCCCTATGTGCTTGGCATTTCCGGTGGTGCGGCGGTGGGGGCGCTGGCGTCCATGTTGCTGGGGCTGGGTACTGCGATGGTATCCGGCTCCGCCTTTGCTGGCGCCTTGCTGTCCACCCTGCTGGTGTTCGGCCTGGCTCAGGGGCGAGGCAGCTGGACACCCACCCGCCTGTTGTTGACCGGCGTGGTTATCGCTGCTGGCTGGGGGGCGGTGATTACCTTCATGTTGTCACTGAGCCCGGCGGACCGCTTGCCCGGCATGCTCTACTGGTTGATGGGCGATCTGAGTTATGCCCGCTCGCCATGGCTGGCCTGGCTGGTGTTGGTCCCTGTGCTGATAGTGACATTGCCGCTGGGGCGCAGCCTCAATGTGCTGGCCCGGGGGCCATTACAGGCGGCGGCCCTGGGGGTGGCGGTGAAACCGCTGGCCTGGCTGGTCTATGGGCTGGCCAGCCTGCTGACGGCGGTGGCGGTAACCACTGCGGGCAGTGTGGGGTTTGTGGGCTTGATCGTGCCGCACATGCTGCGCCTGGTGCTGGGCAATGATCAGCGCATCATTCTGCCGGCCAGTGTCATGGCCGGTGGTGCCTTGCTGACCATCGCCGATACCCTGGCGCGAACCCTGATGGCGCCGGAGCAGTTGCCGGTGGGCGTGATCACGGCGCTGCTCGGCGTGCCCACTTTCCTCTTCCTGCTGTATCGGAGTCGGTGATGGCGATTCTCGAAGCCAGCAATCTGGTGGTCGATATTCCCGGTCGTTCGGCAGGTGACCCTTTTTCCGCCCGGATTCTGCCGGGGCAGCGCTGGGGTGTGCTGGGTCCAAACGGCGCAGGCAAGTCCACCCTGCTGCATACCCTGGCCGGGTTGCGGCCTCCGCGCAGTGGTCAGGTATTGCTGGATGGCGACTGCCTGACCCAGCTGCGTCGCCGGCAACTGGCACAAAAACTGGCGGTAGTATTTCAGGAACGCCAGGACAGTTTCCCGGCCACTGTTCGGGAAACCGTGCTGATTGGTCGTCATCCCTTTCTGTCACCCTGGCAGCAGGAAACGGCCAACGATCTGCGGCTGGCCAACCAGGCCATGGATGCCCTGTCCCTGAGCCTGCTCGCCGATCGTCTGGTCAGTACTCTGTCCGGGGGGGAGCGTCAGCGTGTGGCCATTGCTACGGCACTGACCCAGCAGCCGGCCATCTGGCTGGCGGACGAGCCCACCAACCATCTGGACCTGCATCATCAGGTGGCGGTGATGGAGTTGTTACATCGGCAGGCCGAGCAGGGCGCGGCGGTATTCATGTGCCTGCATGATCTGAATCTGGCCGCCCGCTGGTGTGATCATCTGCTGCTGCTCTATCCGGATGGTGAGCTGTGTTTCGGCCCGGCCGAGACCATGCTGGTGCCGGAGGCACTGGAGCGGCTGTACGACCAGAAGCTCAGTGTGGGCCAGATCAATGGTGTGCCGGTTTTTGTGCCGGGGTGAAATTAATTAATAGTTAATAATGAATAATTAATAGCGAAAGAAAACGCCTTGTTAAGGCCGAGTTGATAGTGAGAAAAGTATGAAACCCGATCCGAAAAGTCCTGAGCGTCATGCCTGGAGGATGGAAAAGAAGCAGCAAATCATGCGTGAGCGTATTGCCAATGCGGACAAGGATCAGGGCATCCTGCTGGTCCTCACCGGTCCCGGCAAGGGAAAGAGCAGTTCCGGGTTCGGTATGCTGGCTCGGGCTTTGGGGCATGGCATGAAGGTGGGCGTGGTGCAGTTTATCAAGGGTGCGTTCAGTACCGGTGAGGAAGCTTTCTTTCGCAACCTGCCCAACGTGGATTATCACGTCATGGGTGAGGGTTACACCTGGGACACCCAGGACCGGGAAAGGGATGTGGCTGCTGCCAGTGCTGCCTGGGATATTGCAAAAAAAATGCTGCAGGACGATAGCTACCACATGGTGTTGCTGGACGAACTGAACATTGCGTTGCGTTATGAGTATCTAAATCTGGATACCGTGCTCGACGATCTGCAGAACCGTCCCGTCATGCAGCACGCAATTGTCACTGGTCGCTATGCGCCGAAAGAGTTGATCGAGCTGGCTGATACCGTCACTGAAATGAAAGTGGTAAAGCATGCCTTCAAGGATCTTGGGGTAAAGGCGCAGAAGGGCGTGGAACTTTGAATCAATTGATAATTAATAATTGAGAATTGATAGCTAAGTTCGAAACCACTCAAGATTTTGGAGTTATCAATTGTCAATTCTCCATTCTCAATTAACCCTGATGGTCCAGGGCTGTACCTCGGATGCGGGTAAAAGCACGGTGGTGGCGGCGTTGTGTCGGTGGTTTGCGCGGCGGGGGTATTCGGTGGCGCCGTTCAAGCCGCAGAATATGGCGTTGAACAGTGCGGTAACCCTGGACGGCGGCGAGATAGGGCGGTCGACGGCGCTGCAGGCTCTGGCCTGCGGGATTGAGCCGCACAGTGACATGAATCCGGTGTTGCTCAAGCCGCAGACCGACATGGGCGCTCAGGTAATTATTCGTGGCCAGGTGCTGGGCAACATGCAGGCACTGGATTATCACGGCTATAAAAAGACTGCCCGAGACTCCGTGCTGGCGGCCTGGCAGGCGTTATCGTCCCGTTACGATGTGATTATCGCCGAAGGCGCCGGCAGTCCGGCGGAAATCAATCTGCGTGACAACGATATTGCCAATATGGGCTTTGCCGAAATGGTGGATTGCCCGGTGATTCTGGTGGCGGATATTGATCGCGGTGGGGTCTTTGCGCATCTCACCGGCACGCTGGATCTTCTTTCCAAAACCGAGCAGCAACGTACCCTGGGTTTTGTCATCAATCGTTTTCGTGGTGACTTGTCGTTATTACAGGGCGGACTGGACTGGCTGGAAGATCGCACCGGCAAACCGGTGTTCGGGGTGCTGCCTTACCTGCATGGCCTGACCCTGGATGCGGAAGACGCGGTGGCCGAGCAGGGAGATCATGATATCGATGCGCTCAAGGTGGTGGTGCCGCTGCTACCGCGCATGAGTAACCACAATGATTTTGATCCTCTGCGCCTGCACCCTCAGGTCGACCTGCGTTTTGTGAAAATGGGTGAGGTCTGGCCGACGGCAGATCTGGTGATTCTTCCCGGTAGCAAGGCAACCCGAGCTGACCTGGCATTCCTGCGCGAGCAGGCTTGGGACAAACAGATCGAAAAACATCTGCGTTACGGCGGCAAGGTCTTGGGTATCTGTGGGGGCTTCCAGATGCTGGGTGAACGGATTGATGATCCTGACGGGCTGGAAAGCGATGCGGGTAGCAGCCCCGGCCTTGGCTGGTTGGCCATGACCACCCGGCTGATTGCCGGCAAGCAGTTGCGCAATGTGCAGGGTGTTTTCCTGCCAGCCAATACCGCCATCCACGGTTACGAAATTCATAATGGCATCAGCGAAGGCTCTGCCCTGTTGCGGCCCATGCTGCAACTGGGTGAGGGTGACGAGGGTGCCATCAGCGACGATGGTCAGGTCATGGGGTGTTATCTGCACGGTCTTTTCGACAGTGCCGAGGCCGGCAATGCCATCCTGGAGTGGGCGGGATTACGTAGCGAGCGGGCGGTGGATTACGATGCTCATCGGCAGAAGGATCTGGATCGGCTGGCGGATATGATCGACCAGTATCTGGATACGGAAAAACTGCTCTCCGCTTTGTAGCGCTGGCCTGCTAGAGTGTTTTTCTTTCTAAACAAAGTGAGAAAACCATGCGCAAGGATGATGCTCACGCTGGCCAGGCTGTTTACAGCCCTTTTGTACTTACCCTTTATGATCTGGGCGTACTCGGTCTGTCTTGCCGCTGGTTGTGGCGCTGCCCGGCATCCACCCTGTTGGTGCACTACCAACAACACATCAGTGACAATCATCTGGATGTGGGCGTGGGCAGTGGCTACTTTCTGGACAAGGTGCGTTTCCCTTCTTCGAGTCCGCGGGTGGCACTGATGGATCTGAACCCGAATAGCCTCGACTATTGCGCTCAGCGTATTGGCCGCTACCAGCCGGAAACCTTGCAACGTAATGTGCTGGAGCCCATCGACTACCAGGGTGGCAAATTCGATTCGCTCGGCATGAACCTGCTGTTGCATTGCCTGCCTGGCACCATGGCGGAGAAAGCGCGCGCGTTTGATCATCTGTTGCCGTTGCTGACTCCCGGTGCCCGGGTGTTTGGTGCCACGATTCTGCAGGGCGATGTGCCCCGTAATGTTGCCGCAAGAGGGTTGATGAAGGTGTATAACCGCAAGGGCATCTTTTCCAATCAGAATGATTCGCTGGCCAGTCTGAAGCAGGCACTGGAAAGCCGTCTTGATCAGGTGGAGGTTCAGGTGGAAGGGTGCATGGCACTGTTTTCAGGGGGCAGGCGTTGAGGCCTTTGATGCGATATTTGTCAGAATGAAGAAGGGCCGGAAAATCCGGCCCTTATAATATTATTCCATGGGGTTGACGCATTCCGCCCGCGACGGCTCCAGCTTGCAACGCACCTTTCTGAGCAGGCCCATCATCGACTTGTCGTAGACGCCGTCCTGAGTCAGGGAAATGCGCGCTTCACGCATCATTTCGTCGTACCGCAGCTTGTCCGCATCGGGAATCCGGATCCACCATTTGTTGTCCACTTCGCTGCTGGCGTTATCAATCAGGCGCATGGCGCGATCAAATTGGCCGAACATGAAATCCCGTGACTGTTGCGCATACTCCGGCGGGAATCGGTCTTTCTTGAGAATGATCTGGGCGCTGAGCTGGCCCAATACATAATCGAGGATGCCGCCATCCGGCGCCATGCCCTTGTACAGTTCCAGAGCAGAGAAACCCATGATGGGTGCGAAGCAGATATCCACGGAATCATTGTTGAAGCGGGTGGAGAAGTTGGTGATATCGGACATCACCGGGGACATGCCCACACGGGATGCCATGTTCGCCTGAGCGCTGTCATATTCAAGCACGGCAATGGATTTGCCGGACAGCTCTTCAACGGTATCGATTTCCTGGTCCTTCAGAAAAAGAAACGCCGCGCCCATGGGAACCACACCGCCGACTTCATAGGGGCCGGAAACCAGTTGTTTGTTGATGGATGGGGTGTTGCTGGAAATGACGGAAATGACCGTTTTCATGGCTTCATAGCTGGGGATGGCGCCGATGGAATCCATGCTGCCGGTGAAGCTGTTGAACTGACGGCCACGAATGCCGGTAAGGACTGCTGCATCACATTGGCCGGCTTTAAGGTCTTCGGCAGCAATCTTTTCATCGGTGAAGGGTTTCAGTTCCACATCCACGCCCCATGCAACAGCGGCGGTTTTGTAGTCCTTCATGATGTTATAGATATCGCCGTTGGCGCCGATGATGTCGAAGACACAAAATTTTCGTTTTTCCAGTGCCTGAGCGGAAAGGGAAATACTCGAAAGCAAAGCGGAAAGAATTAATATCGTTATGTAGCGCATGATGCTCTCCCGTAAAAAACAGAACTATCAAAGAGCATCGATCCTATTTGGCTGCGAAGTATACATTCAATAAGGCTTTACAAAAGTCGGCATAATCGACAACAAGAAGCTGAAGTAAGTCGTGGCGGGCTATAATTCTGATAAAAAAGAAGGCAGAAAGCGGTCTCCGTTTCACTCTTCTTTCACTGTCAGGCGGGTTTCGGGGACATTTCAGAGGACAATAAAAAAGGCGCCGGAGGCGCCTTTTTTGCGGGAGGGGCAGACCTTAGTGGTCGTGACCTTCCGGGCCGTGTACGTGGCCGTGTTCTTTCTCTTCATCGGAGGCTTCACGCACCTCAGTGACTTCTACGGCGAAGTTCAGGGTTTCGCCTGCCAGCGGGTGGTTGCCATCAACGGTCACTTCATCACCTTCCACAGCGGTGATGGTGAAGATGCGCGGACCGGCTTCGGTCTGGGCCTGGAACTGCATGCCCGGCTGCAGGTTCTCTTCGTTGCCTTCGAAGGCAGTTTTCGGCACTTGCTGGATCAGCTGCTCGTGACGCTCGCCGTAGCCTTCTTCCGGGGTGACGGTCACGTCCAGCTTGTCGCCGGCAGCTTTGCCCACCAGAGCCTTTTCCAGGCCGGGAATAATGTTGCCTGCGCCGTGCAGGTAGGCCAGGGGCTCGCCACGCTGGATAGAGGAATCGATGGTCTCGCCGGCGTTGTTAGTGAGCGTGTAGTGGATGGACACTACGGAGTTTTCTGAAATTTGCATGGAAACCCTTTAGGGGTAGATGAATTCGGAATAAGGGGTATGGCGGACATGGCGTTTCATGGTCCGGCTGCGCCCCGCATTCAGGTCGGCGAACATTCTAACAAGACCGGCAAGGGCCTGACCAACCGGAGCCAGTACCGGCCGACGGGCGTGGGGTAGCCAACAGGGGCTGGGGAGCCACGAAGGGCTCCACAGGAGGGCGGAACCGGGAGGTTATTGTCCGAGTAAGCGCCGGTTCCCCGGCTTGGCCCCGCATTTGCTACAGTACCGCCATGGCCGCTGACACTTTCACTGACAATCCGCTACTGCAGGACCGTTTCGGCCGCACTATCGACTATGTGCGCCTGTCGGTGACGGACCGCTGTGATTTCCGCTGTGTGTACTGCATGGCGGAGGATATGACCTTTGTGCCCCGGGCCCAGGTGCTGACCCTGGAGGAGATGGGGCGGCTGGGCCGGGTGCTGGTGGAGCTGGGTGTGCGGCGGATCCGGCTGACCGGCGGCGAACCCCTGGTGCGCCGTGATGTGGCGCATCTGGTGCGCGATCTTGGTGCGCTGAAAGGGCTGGATGAACTGAATATGACCACCAACGGCGCCGGCCTGGGCCGTTTTGCCGATGATCTGAAAGCCGGCGGGTTGGCTCGACTCAATATCAGCCTGGATTCCCTGGACCCGCAACGCTTCCGGGCGCTGACCCGCACCGGTGATCTGAACAAGGTGCTGGACGGCATCGATGCGGCCCGCCGGGCCGGCTTCCGTCGCATCAAGCTGAACAGCGTGATTCTGCGCGGGCGCAATCAGGACGAGGTGCCGGCGCTGGTGGATTTCGCCCTGGAAAAGGGTCTGGATATCTCCTTTATCGAGGAAATGCCGCTGGGAGCTATCAGTGAGCATGACCGGGCGCTGGAGTTTGTTTCCTCCGGGGAGCTGCGTGATCAGCTCTCCGAGCGCCTGACCCTGGTGCCCATGACGGAGAAAACCGGTGGACCGTCCCGCTATTGGCAGGTACCGGGCAGTGACAGCCGCATCGGCTTCATCTCTCCTCACTCACAAAACTTTTGCCATTTGTGTAATCGGGTGCGAATTACCGCCGAGGGCCGTATGCTTCTGTGCCTGGGGCACGAGCATAGTGTGGACCTGCGGGCAGTACTGCGGGCGCACCCCACGGATGATGCCCCCCTGCGTCAGGCAATCATTGATGCCATGGCCATCAAACCGGAGCGACACGACTTCAATCTGGCCCCGGGTGAGCAACTGGTACGGTTCATGAATATGACCGGTGGTTAATGTCGGGCGTGAAACATCCGGCCTCCAGTAAATGAATCTAGCGAGAGACCATGAAATCCCTTCCTGAACTCTTTACCAACAACGAGCAGTGGCGTCACGACATCGAGAAGGAACACCCGGGCTTCTTCAAGGCGCTGGGTGAGCAGCAGAGCCCGCAGTATCTGTGGATAGGCTGTGCTGACTCCCGTGTGCCTGCCAATGAGGTGGTGGGGCTGATGCCCGGTGAACTGTTCGTGCATCGCAATGTGGCCAACCTGGTGAACCATACCGACCTGAATCTGCTGTCGGTGCTGCAGTTCGCCGTGGATGTGTTGAAGGTGAAACATATCATGGTGGTGGGCCACTATGGCTGCGGTGGGGTAAAGGCGTCCATGGAAGATGTGCCCCATGGTCTGATCGACAACTGGCTGCGGCAGGTGCGTGAACTGTATCTGCGCAACCGCAAGCACCTGGTCAAGTTGCCGGATGAAAAGGCCCAGCTGGACCGCATGTGCGAACTGAACGTGGCCCGTCAGGTGATCAATGTGTCCAACACCACCGTGGTCCAGGAAGCCTGGCGCCGCGATCAGCCACTGACTATTCATGGCTGGATTTACGGTATCGGCGATGGCCGCCTGCGAGACCTGGATATCCAGATCCAGAACAACAAGGAATTGCGGACGCTGGAAAACGAGGAATACGATAATTCCTCGGCATGAGGGTCCTGTAGGGTGCCACTGAGCCTAAGGTGAACTGCACCAACCACCACCGGCCAATGGTGCAGTTCGCCTTAGGCTCAGTGACGCCCTACGCAAGCTTGCTGCCTTCAGGTTCTTCAGAACCAGAAGTAGATCCCTGCTACCAGCGATGCTTCTTCCGGATCACCGCCTGCCGCCCGTGTCTTGTCGGCGGTATCCCCGTACTGTTTTTCCCAGTGCACGCCGATGTAGGGGGCCAGCTCCCGGCGGATTTCGTAGCGTAGCCGCAAGCCGGATTCGATGGCCACAAGGCCGTCGCCGATACCCAAGTCGTCATCGTCCTTGCCGTAGAAGCCAGCTTCCACCTCCGGCACCAGCGCCAGGCGCTGGGTCAACATCAGTTCGTATTCCGCTTCCAGACGCAGTTCGCTGAGGCCGTCCTCGCCCAGAAACAGCTGGGCGTCGACTTCAAACCAGTAGGGCGCCAGCCCCTGGATGCCCAGGCTGGCCCAGTCCCGGTTGGGGTCGTCGGGTTGCCAGTCCCTGCGCCAGCCCAGTTGCCAGTCCCAGTAGGGAGCGAAGGCGTGGCTCCAGGCCAGGCGGGTTTCTGCGCTTTCGGTGCCGGCTTCCTCGTCACGGTGGTCCGGGTCCATGAGCCGTTCGCCTTCCGTGGCCAGATACAGCTTGTTCAGGTCGCTGCCGTACCAGGCACTGGCATCCCAGCCCAGTACCGAGCCCTCGTCGCTGTCACGTAGCTCAAGCTGATCCACCAGCACCTTGCTGAAGCGGGGCGGGTGTTCGCTCATGGACCAGGCCGGTGTGGTGCAGGTCATGGCGGTCAGGGATGACAGTAGCAAAGTGGATGTTTTCATCATGCGTCCTCCCCGTGTGCGCCATGGTGTGAGTGGTCACCGTCAGCCTGGGCCTTGACCACGCGGACTTCCCGGAACATCCCGGCGTCCATGTGATAGAGCAGGTGGCAGTGATAGGCCCAGCGGCCCAGCGTATCGGCGCGCACCAGGTAGCTGAGTTTCTCGCCGGGTTTCACAGTGATGGTGTGCTTGCGCAGCAGCTTGCCATCGCCCACCTCCAGATCGCTCCACAGACCATGCAGGTGGATGGGGTGAGTCATCATGGTGTCGTTGACCAGGGTGATGCGTACCCGTTCGTTGTGGTACAGCTCCAGGGGAACGGAATCCGCAAAGGGAATGCCGTTGAAGCTCCACATGTAGCGGCTCATGTTGCCGGTCAGGTGCAACACGATTTCCCGTTCCGGGTGCAGGCTGTCCGGTGGCCCGCCAGCGGTTTCCAGGTCCGCATAGGTGAGCACTTTCCAGTCCCGGTCGCGCAGGCCGATACCCGGGTCGGCAAGCATCTCACCCGGGGCCATGGCGCGCATGTCCACACCGGGTCCATATTCCGTGGCGGCATGGTCGGTGGCGTTGTTTCTGGGTGGCAGGTCCGGGTTGTTGGGATCGACGGCAAAGGGGACGGCGTTGCCGTGATCGCTGTGTTTCATGCCTGCCATGTTGTGGTTCATCTGCCCATGGTCCATGCCTGCATGGCTGTCGCCGTGCTGCATGGCGCCCATGCCCATTTCGGTATGGCCCAGCAACGGTGGCGGGTCCATGTTCGGCACTGGCGCTGACATGGCCGGGTTCGGGGTCAGAGTGCCACGGGCAAAGCCGCTGCGGTCGATGCTCTGGGCAAACAGGGTATAGGCCTGGTCCTCCCAGGGTTCCACGATCACGTCCAGGGTTTCTGCCACACCCAGGCGCACCTCGTGGAAAGCCACCGGTTTCACCGGCTGACCATCCATTTCAATCACCGTCATGTCCAGGCCGGGAATGCGGATATCGAAGAAGGTCATGGCGCTGGCGTTGATAAAGCGCAGGCGGAGGCGCTCGCCCGGGTTGAACTGGCAGGTCCAGTTGCCGTTGGGGCTCTGGCCATTCATCAGGTAGGTGTAGGTGTAACCGGTGACGTCGGCCAGATCACGATCGCTCATGCGCATGGTGTTCCACATGTGGCGATCCTTGAGGGTCTGGATCACGCCCTTGTCGCGGAAATCGCGCAGGGTGTCGAACACGGTGCGCTCGTTGAAATTGTAGTAGTGGCTGAGTTTTTTCAGGGTGGCGAAGATGTGGTTCGGGTCCTCGTCACTCCAGTCTGACAGCACGATGACCTGGTCCCGGTC
>NZ_JABURH010000159.1:12428-15076 GCF_014762765.1 Alcanivorax sp. | reverse complement strand
TATCCCGATGACCGACAGAAACCTGCGCAGACAAACTGCTTGTCACCACCAGCATCAGGATGGCGAGCAGGCCGGCCAGTAAGGAGCGGTGATTGGGGCGCAGGTATCGGTTCATGGAATCATTATTAACCCCGGGGCTACCCCAAGGTCAAAGGGGTAATGAAGGAAACCCTGATACTCGACAAGGAAACCAGGGTGGGCATGCTGAAAAATCGATGTCCCAACCCTGCACGGGGTCGGCCATCATGCCACCTGCCAGACCACACTGGCGGCGATGACGACCAGCAACACGGCGGTGCCTTTTTCCACCCAGTGATGGTGGGCCCGCAGCCAGGGCAGAAAACGGCTGCGGCCAAGCAGCACTGCCACCAGTACATACCAGCCACCGTCGATAAACATGGAGGTCAGCACCATCTGGATGCGGGCGGCCTGTGCCATGTCTGCCTGCAGAAACTGGCTGAACAGGGCCAGGAAGAACAGCGCCACTTTCGGATTCAGAAACGCTACCAGGAAACCGTCCCGGGCGGCGCCGTGCAGCACGGTGAACGGGCTGTCGGTATTGGCGGGTGCCAGCGGCTGCTGGCCCGCCTGCCAGCTTTTCCATGCCATCCACAGCAGGAACAGGGCGCCGGCAAGACTGAATGCCAGTTCCAGGGACGGGTAGCGGTGAAAGAGTACCGCCAGCCCGGTGACGGTAGCGGTGGCCCAGATGCCGATGCCCAGTGCATGGGTAATGCCGGCGATGGCGCCGGCGCGGGGGCCGCCATGGAGAGTGTGGCGGGTAATCACCGCCAGACTGATGCCGGGTGCCATGGCACCCAGGGCGCAGACGCTGGCCAGCAGTAGCCAGTCGTGGAGAGGAAGCATTCAGGGTCTCGATACACGCAAAGGGGAAACTGTAACGGGTTGGTGTGACAGGTTGAAGCACAGGCAAGGGCTTTGCAGCCGTGTCCACGAAGCCGCTGTAGGAGAACCTCTCGAGGTGCGAACCGGTTAGCAGGTTTGACGTTACCGGATAGATTACCCTCGCCTGAGCTCGGGTTCGCACCTCGAGAGGCTGTATTCGCTTCGCTCACCCCTTCGGGGCCGCCCTCCGGGCGTTACTCCGCTACGCTCTGTTCCTGCAGGGGAGGGTCAGTTCCCGGGATAGTGGCTGAAGACTTCGGTGCTGTTTTCATCGAACAACAGCACGTCATAGGCATCCACGCGGTCGCCCATTTCCATGCCCGGGGAGCCCACCGGCATGCCGGGAACGGTGAGCCCCTTGGCGTCCGGTCGCTCGGCGAGCAGACGATCCACGTCGCTGGCGGGCACATGGCCTTCAATCACGTAGTCACCGATAAAGGCGGTATGACAGGAGCCCTGTCCGGGGAGGATGCCGGCTTTTTCCTTGATGGACTGCAGGTTCTGCTGCTCATGAACCACCACTTCATAGCCGTTGGCTTTCATGTGATCCACCCAGGCGCCACAGCAGCCACAGGTGGGGGATTTGTACACTTCCAGTACCGGGTCGGTGCTGGCAGTTTTCATTTCTTCAGAGGCTGGAGTTGTTGTTTCTGTTGCCCGGGGCTCTGGCGGACCGTCATCGCCGCAGGCGGTGACCAGAAAAGCCAACAGGAGTGCCGTCAATAATTTCATCGTGTTTCCTCATTCATGCGTGTGGCATGTTGCGTGGGCCTGCCAGCGTTAGCGAACACCTGAACCCGTGACTTCATCGCGGCGCCTGACGCCAGCCTTTGCCGCCACAAAGAATTTTCTTCAGTCGATCGTATTCCCTGATACGACACCTCTTCAGAAAATTCCCTGTGGCAACAAATTCTTACGCCATGCATCCGCGCTGAAGTCACGGATTCAGGTGACAATCAATCTGCCCTGATACATCTGCATCTGGCAGGTGAAACGGTATTCGCCGGCGGGCGGGTTGTTCAGGGTCACGGTGGTGATGGTACCCGTTTCCAGAAACTCGCTCACGTCGAGCCCATGAAACACAACCTGCTCGGCGCAGGGGGAAGGGTCTCGTCGGTCGAAATGCAGGGTCAGTGTCTCCCCGGCGTTGGCGTGCAGGGTGGCCGGACTGTAGACACCGTCGGCGACCACAATGGTGGTGCCCTGGTCGCTGACTTCCTGGCCTTGTGCTGAGGACTTGGACAGCCAGAACCACCAGATGATTCCTGCCATCAGCAGCAGGCCGGCAAGATTGATCAGTAGAGTCATGGTTTGACCTCCGGATTCAGGGCGGTGATGACCAGGCCGGTCTTGTGCATTACCTGGCCCATCACGTTGATACTTTGCTCTGGAATGATCTGCTGGCGAACGTCGACAAAGCCCGCCGTCTTCAGGGCCTGTTGCAGGTCCGGGCCGTTGTAGGTGAGAAAGCCGTGTCGGAATACCGGCAGAGTGGCCATGCTGTTCCTGTCACGCAGGCCCAGACAGAGCTGGCCGCCAGGGCGCAGCAGTTTGCGAATGGCGTTTAATGCCGGTAGCAGCGGGTTCCAGAAGTAGACCACATTGATGGCGACAACATGGTCTGCGCTGTTCGGGGGCAGCGGCGCATCGTGCAGATCGCCTGCCACGAAATGCACCCGTTCCAGATGGCCATGGTGCTGCTGCGCTTGGGCCACCATGTCCTGTGACAGATCCAGCCCGGT
>NZ_JABURH010000159.1:3872-12095 GCF_014762765.1 Alcanivorax sp. | reverse complement strand
AACAGGCGCAACCGGTTGGCATTGCTGACCACGGTCACCGAGCTGAGTGACATGGCGGCGCCAGCAATCACCGGGCTGAGCAGGCTGCCGGTGATCGGGTAGAGCACCCCGGCTGCCACCGGCACACCAAGGCTGTTGTAGATGAAGGCGCCGAACAGGTTCTGCTTGATGTTGCGAACCGTGGCGGCGGAGATTGCCATGGCATCGGCGACGCCGTGCAGGGAACCGCCCATCAGGGTGATGGCAGCGGATTCGATGGCCACGTCGGTGCCGGTACCGATGGCAAAGCCCACATCCGCCTGGGCCAACGCCGGGGCATCATTGATGCCGTCGCCGACCATGGCCACGATGCGTCCTTCTTCCTGCAGAGACTGCACTTTTTTTGCCTTGTCCTCTGGCAGCACTTCCGCCATGACCTGATCCACGCCTACCTGTTTGGCGATGGCGTCGGCGCTGGCCTGGATGTCGCCGGTAATCATCACTACGGTGAGGCCCTGATCTTTCAGACGGGCAATGGCCTCCCGGGAGTCCTCCTTGATGCGGTCGGCCACGCCGAGGACGCCGAGCAGGGTGTTGTCTTCAGCCAGGAACAGGGGTGTGGCGCCGCGCTCGGTGAGCGAGTCGCTGTTCAGATTCACGCTGATGCCTTCGCTTTCCAGCCAGCGACGGTTGCCGAGTCGGTATTGTTTGCCGTTCAGGGTGGCGCTGACGCCTTTGCCGTTGAGGGCCTGGAAATTGTCGGCCCGGTCCGGGCTGATTTCACGCTGCTCCGCCGCTTCCACGATGGCGCGCGCCAGCGGATGCTCGGAGCCGCTTTCCAGGCTGGCTGCCAACTGCAGCAGGGTGTCTTCCTGCTGGCCTTCGGCGCAGAGAATATCGGTCAGTGCAGGTTTGCCCTCAGTGATAGTGCCGGTCTTGTCGAGGACAATGGTGTCCAGCTTGCTGCTGGTCTGCAGGGCGTCACCTTCACGAATCAGAATGCCGTGCTCGGCGGCCTTGCCGACACCGACCATGACCGACATGGGGGTGGCCAGACCCAAGGCACAGGGACAGGCAATGATCAGCACCGTGGTGGCGCTGATCAGCATGTGGGTGATGCGCGGTTCCGGCCCCAGGTTGAACCAGGCCAGGGCGGCGACCACGGCGATCAGCATGATGGTGGGTACGAACACGGCGGAGACGTCGTCGGCCAGGCGCCCGATGGGAGGCTTGCTGCCCTGGGCCTTTTTCACCAGCGCCACAATGCGTGACAGGGCAGTGTCCTTGCCCACGGCGGTGGCCCGGTAGAGCAGGGTGCCCCCTTCGTTCAGGGTGCCGGCGCTGACCGTGTCGCCGGGGGTCTTGCTCACCGGCATGGGTTCGCCGGTGAGCATGGATTCATCCAGGCGGCTTTCGCCTTCCTCGACAATGCCGTCCACGGCAATTTTTTCACCGGGGCGCACACGCAGGATGTCGTCGGTCTGCACCTGCTCCACGGGAATATCCTGCTCCTTGCCATCGCGGACCACCCGCGCAGTTTTGGCGCCCAGGTCCAGCAGCCGTTTTACCGCCGCGCTGGTTTTGCCCCGGGCTCGCACTTCCAGTGCCTGGCCCAGGTTTATCAGGCCGATGATCATGGCGCTGGCTTCGAAGTACACGTGGCGGGCGGCTTCCGGCAGGGCGGTGGGAATCAGTACCACGGCCATGGAGTAGAGCCAGGCAGCGCCGGTGCCCAGAGCGATCAGGGTGTCCATGTTGGCGTTGTGATTGCCAAACGCTTTCCAGGCACCGACAAAGAAGTGGCGGCCGGCGGTAGAAAGGACTCCCAGGGTCAGCAGGCCGATAGCCAGCCAGATCCACTGGCTGGCTGTGCCGGGCTGTACCATCATGTTGCCGCCCAGCAGCCCCCAGGCCATCAACGGAGCGCCCAGCCCGAGGCCCAGCCAGGTATGGCGCAACAGGCCGCGATAGTGTTGCCGCTCCTGCTTTTCGCGGGCATCGCCGTTATCGCTGTCGTCCAGCAGGCTGGCGCCATAGCCCGCCTTTTCCACGGCGTCAATCAGGGCCTGGGGGTCCGCCGATCCACTGACTCTTGCAGTGCGGTCGGCAAAATTCATTTGTGCCTGGGTGACCCCGGGCGTGTTGCGCAGGGCGTTCTCGATGGTGCGCACGCAGGCAGCGCAGGTGGCGCCGGTAATGGCGAGCTGCTGCTCCTGATTGGTGCTGGCGGGCGATGATGGTGCCGTCTGATGTTTGTCTTCGATGGCATAACCGGCCTTGGCCAAGGCTGCCTGTACGTCGGCACTGTCGGCGCTACCGGTGACAGTCACCTGCTGAGCGTCCAGATCCACCTGCACATCGTCGACACCTGCAACAGGATCGAGCGCCTGGCGAATTTTGCGGACGCAGCCCTGGCAGCTGGCGCCCTGAATATCGAATCTCTGTGTCTGCATCGGGATCTCCATTGGCCGTGAGGGCGAAACCATGCGTGTTGTCACAGATTGTCAAACTTCAGGGTAACCCCAAGGTCAAGCCTGTGCTATAAGAGTGCACCTGTTTAAGGCTTACAAAAGAAGATTCTGTTGTGGCTGAAAAGCATCACAACAGCTTTGGCAGGCTCTACGGCATTGAAAATTTTTATAAAACTGTCCAAAAGACGGAACCGCTCGCGCGTAAGAGACTCCATATCCCCACTACAGTGAGCGCACATTGATGCCGTTTATCAATACTGAGAGGACCTTTTCTATGTTTAAGAAAACTTTGCTTGTGTCAGGAATTGCTCTGGCTGTTACTTCACCGGCCATGGCGGAGCAGCAGACTTCCATGGTTCGTGATAACGGCTTTTCCTACACCTATGGTCAACTGGCCTACGATCGCTGGGACCTGGACAATGGTTGGGATGTAGACGCTATTACCGGCGAAGGCAGCTTTGCGCTGGATGAGCATATTTTCCTGCGCGGTAGCCTGGGCTTCTATGATGGTGATTACGATAACGGCCCCTTTGATGCTGATGTCGATGGTCACCGTCTGTCCGGTGGTGTGGGCTTCCATACCCCGCTTCAGCGTGGTCTGGACTTCGTGAGCACTGCCGACATCATTTACGACGAGGTGGATGTGGACCGCGGTGACGATGACGAGATCGGCTTTGAGCTGCGTGGCGGTCTGCGTCATGCCACCACCGAACAGCTGGAGCTGTCCGGTGGCCTGACCTACATGGATCTGTACGATGATGATCTGGGTGTTTACGGTCAGGGTCTGTTCAAGCTGACTCCGGTGGTGGATCTGGGCGCCCGCGTTGTTGTGGGTGGCGACCGTGATACCTACGGTGTGTTCGGCCGCTACAACTTCTAAGTAGCGCTCAGCACAAAAAAAGCCCGCCGAATGAAAATTCGGCGGGCTTTTTTTGTGGGTAGTGATTCTTGCCGACGTGAGAATCTCTCCGCCTATTGCTGTGATTGGCTGTAGGAACGTCGCTGGCGGCGCGATTATCACGGTATCGAGTTGCGAGAAGCGAGTTTCGAAAACCAAAACCTGAAAGACGGAGAGACCAGGTTTTCGCTCCTCGTGACTCGTTTCTCGAAACGTCTTTCTTCGCCGCTCGAGCGCCGCTCCTACAAAGGCTTTATTCGCTCAGGGCTGATTCAGCCAGGCTGACAGTGCCTCGCTGTCTTCTTTTTTCGATGCCGCAATGGCCTCTTTAATTCCTGGTGCTTTTTCTGCCCAGCCCGCAAGGGTGGTCGAATCCATATTGCGCACACCCTTCATTAACTGTTTTGCATTCACTTCGCGCACGGTTGCCGGGATAAACAGGCCTTCCGCTTCCAGATCGGTGCTGTCTTTGCCTGCGTCGCGCGCCAGTGTGTGTTCCAGCCCGCATTTCAGGGAGGGTGAATCCAGGGGCGCGTCCACGGACAGCAGTTTGGCATCGGCCTGTAGTTGCTCGCCAGCCAGCTGCAGATACTGTCGCCGACGCAGGGCAATCTCGTCTTCGCCGGCCAGCAGAGGCAGTGCCTTTGGGGTTTCTTCGGTGCCATTGAGTGCCACAAACAGGGCGGCAAAGCCCAGGCTGGCTTCGCTGGCATCGGTGGCGCCGTGCTGGGTGCGCAGGGATTTGCGTGTCATTTCCAGATAAGGATCACTGATCAGGCCGGATTCCGGCCATTGCGGCAGGGCATCCAGATAGCCGGGGTAGAGCGGCCAAGTGTCCATGCGGTTGAGCAATTCCTGTTGCCTGAGTTGACAGGCGCGGCTGGCAGCGAGCAGGTAATGATCCACAAAGGCGGCATACCAGTCTTCCAGACGATCGCGCAGCGCATCGAGTTGTGCCTGCTCACGGCTTTCGGTGAAATCGTTCAGGGCTTGTTGCCAGGCTTCGGCACGGTCCTGAAAGGCGTTATCTGCGCTTTGTTGCCAGTCGGTGGCGGGGATCTCTGCCGTCGCGGCGGACATAACCGTCTCTTCGGTCTGCTCCGGTTCCGGTGTCTTGCTGTCGCAGCCGCTTAGCACCAGTGCCAGCAGTGCGGCGAAAAAATAACGCATGGTTCCCCTTCCCCTTTTTTATGAGTCTCAGCGCAGGCTGATGATCGGCCAGCCTTGTTCCCGTGCTTCGCGATCCAGGGTGGCATCCGGATCCACCGCCACCGGGTTGTCCACTTTTCTGAGTAGTGGCAGATCGTTATGGGAATCACTGTAGAACCAGCTTCCTGCCAGCGTTTCGTCGTTGGCCCGCAGCCATTCTGCCAGTCGTTCCACCTTGCCGTCCCGGTAGCTGGGAATGCCGGCCACATTGCCGGTATAGCGCTCGCGCTTGCACTCGGCCACGGTGGCGATCAGGTGATCCACGCCCAGCCGGTCCGCCAGCGGTGCGGTGACGAAATCGTTGGTCGCGGTAATGATCATCAGCGTATGGCCCTGGTCCCGGTGTTTCTGCAGCAGGGCTTCTGCCTTGGGTAGCCACATGGCATCGAGTTTTTCCGCCAGGAACTGCTCACGCCAGAAATGCAGCTGTGCCATGTCATGCTCGGCCAGCACCTTCAGGGAAAAACGCAGGTAAGCCATGATGTCCAGACGGCCATTCTGGTAATCCACGTAGAACTGGTCGTTGGTGTCCTTGTAATGCTGCTGGTCGACAATGCCTTTTTCCACCAGCCAGTCCCCCCACAGGTGGTCGGAATCGCCGGCGATCAGGGTGTTGTCCAGGTCGAAAATTGCGAGCGTCATGGCCTCTCCTTACGTGAACGGCACATTTTATGCGAAGCGAATGACAAGTTATAGGGAGCTGGCAGGTGGCTGGGGGCCCTATTGGCAAGGCTGTCGGTGATTGTGGACCGGATGTTGCACGGTTGTGCATTGATTGCGGGTTGCCCGGCAAGGTTTAATGGGTCAACAAGGAGCCAGAGTCGGCAATGGTGTGCCGACTCGTAGAGACACCATGACAGGCATTATTGATGAAAAGGGATTCCGGTTGAACGTCGGGATCATCATTGCCGGCCAGGATGGGCGGGTATTCTGGGGTCGCCGGGTGGGTAACCGTGATGCCTGGCAATTTCCCCAGGGGGGCATGATGCCCGGCGAAACCCCGGAGGAGACGCTTTTTCGCGAGCTGGAAGAAGAGGTCGGTCTGCGTCGTGAACACGTGGAGATTGTTGCCAGCACTGAAGGGTGGCTGACCTATCGTCTGCCGCGCCGTTTTCTTCGTCGGCCTCGCAATCGTCCCCATTGTATTGGTCAGCGGCAGAAATGGTTTCTGCTGCGGCTGACGGCGGAAGAAGAGGCTATTGACCTGTTTGCCAGCGAAAGTCCTGAATTCAAGGCTTGGCGCTGGGTCAATTACTGGTATCCGATTCGTAAGGTGGTGCATTTTAAACGTGGCGTTTATGCCCGTGCCCTGCGTGAACTGGCCCCGGCTCTGAAGGGGGAGCGGGGCGAGCAGGACAGAAAGCCGATTTCACCGGGAGACAACCCCAATGCTTGATACCCTGCGACGCATTGTCCAGGAGGTGAACAACGCTGCGGATATTCCCTCCGCGCTCAACCTGATGGCCAAGCGGGTCCGTGATGCCATGGGCACCGAGGTGTGTTCCATCTATCTGCGTAACGAAGAAGAGCAGCGTTATGTATTGATGGCGTCCGAAGGCCTCAAGCAGGAAGCTGTGGGCCATGTCAGCTTGGGGTTGTCGGAAGGTCTGGTGGGTCAGGTTGGCCTGCGCGAGGAGCCGGTGAACCTGGAAGACGCCTTCAGCCACCCGAAATTCCATTACCTGGCTGAAACCGGCGAAGACCCTTTTCATGCCTTTCTCGGCGTGCCGGTGATGCACCATGGCAAGGTGCTTGGTGTGATGGTGGTACAGCAAAGAGATGTGCGCCGTTTCGACCAGAGTGAAGAAGCCTTTCTGGTGACCATTTCCGCCCAGCTGTCGGCGGTAATTGCCCATGCCCATGCTTCCGGTGTGTTGTTTGACCAACTGGATTCGGGCGGCGTGGACCTGCCCAGTTTCTATGATGGCCTGCCCGGTTGCCCTGGTGCGGCTATTGGCTTTGGTGTGTTGCTGTTCCCGGCGGCGGATCTGTCAGCCGTGCCGGATCGTCAGGTGGAAGATGTCAGCGCGGAAATTGCCCGCCTGGACGATGCGCTGGTGCGCGTGCGCCAGGAAGTGCGAGATCTTGCTGAGCGCGCATCAAAGAGCCTGGGCACTGAAGAGCAGGCGCTGTTTGATGTCTATTTGCGCATGCTGGACCGGCATGCGTTACCCGCCGAAGTGATTGTGCATATCCGTGAGGGGCAGTGGGCCCAGGGGGGCCTGCGTACGGTGGTGGATGCCCATGTGCGCAACTTCGAGATGATGGATGATCCCTATCTGCGTGAACGGGCGGCGGATGTGCGCGACCTGGGCCGGCGGGTGCTGGCGCAGCTGCAGAGTCAGAACCGCCGGCATATCGTGTTCCCGGATGACTGCATTCTGCTGGGCGAAGACATTTCCGCGCCCATGTTAATGGAAGTTCCCCGTGAGCGGATTCGCGGCATCGTGACGACGCGGGGTTCGCGCAACTCGCACATGGCAATCGTCGCCCGCGCCATGGGTATTCCCACCGTGGTGGGCGCCCAGAACCTGCCGCTCAAGCAAATGGACGACAAGGAAATCATCGTTGATGGTTTCCGTGGCCGGGTGGTGGCCAATGCCTCACCGGAGCTCAAGCAGCAATTTGAAGAGATCATCGCCGAGGAAGCCAACCTCCAGGCCGGTCTGGAAAAACTGCGCGATGAACCGGCGGAAACCCTGGACGGTGTGCGCATTCCCCTGCAGGTGAACACCGGCCTGATGACAGACATCAACCGCTCCATCGAGCGTGGTGCCGAAGGGGTGGGGCTGTATCGCACGGAAATTCCCTTCATGGTGCGCGACCGCTTTCCTTCCGAAGAAGAGCAGCGGGTGATCTACCGGGAGCAGCTCGCCGCCTTTGCGCCACATCCGGTGACCATGCGTACCCTGGATATCGGTGGCGACAAGTCGCTGAGCTACTTCCCCATCGAGGAAGAAAACCCCTTCCTGGGCTGGCGGGGGATCCGTGTCACCCTGGATCATCCGGAAATTTTCATGGTGCAGGTGCGCGCCATGCTCAAGGCCAGCGATGGTCTGAATAACCTGCACATCATGCTACCCATGGTCACCAGCGTGATCGAAGCGGAAGAAGCCCAGCATCTGATTCACCGTGCCTGGCTGGAAGTCCGCGATGAAGGCCTCGACATTGCCATGCCCCAGGTGGGGGTGATGATCGAAGTGCCCGCCGCCGTCTACCAGGCCCGGGCGCTGGCCCAGCGGGTGGATTTCCTGTCCATCGGCACCAACGACCTGACCCAGTATCTGCTGGCGGTGGATCGTAACAACCGGCAGGTGGCATCGCTGTATAACTCCTATCACCCGGCGGTACTGCATGCCATTTTGCATGTGGTCGAGCAGGCCCATGAAGAAGGCGTACCGGTGTCCGTGTGCGGTGAAATGGCGGGGGAAGTGGGCTCGGCATTATTGCTCATGGCCATGGGGGTCAATGCCCTGTCCATGAATGCCTCCAACCTGCTCAAGGTGAAAGCTGCCGTACGCCAGGTCAAGGCCAGCTTTACCCGTCAGCTACTCAACGAAGTGCTGGCCATGGACAACGGCGAAGTCATCGCCGCCTACGTGGACCTGCAACTGGACAAGGCCGGCTTGGGCGAGCTGCTGCGCAACCGCAAGGCGCTGGTCTGAC
>NZ_JABURH010000159.1:0-2948 GCF_014762765.1 Alcanivorax sp. | reverse complement strand
CTGGCCCATCAGGATGTGGTGCCGGTGTCGTCCCCGGAACAATGGCAGCACCCACCGTTTGCCGGAGTAGTGGATGGCGACTTTGTCTGGGGGCGCGGCGCCCTGGATGATAAGGGCAGCCTGATGGCCATTCTGGAAGCCACCGAAGCCTTGTTGCAAAACGGCCAGCCTCCCGCCTGCGATGTGTATCTGGCATTCGGTCACGATGAGGAAATCGGTGGCCGCGAGGGTGCAGTGAAGATTGCTGCCTGGCTGGAACAGCAGAACCTGCGGTTTTCCCTGATTCTGGACGAGGGCGGCATGATGCTACCGGGTAGTACCCTGGGTCTTGATCGCCCGGTGGCGCTGATGGGCATTGCCGAGAAAGGCTACATGACGGTAGAGCTACAGGCAGAGGCCGAGCCGGGGCATTCGTCACGGCCGCCGGAGCGAACTGCCATCGGTGATCTGGCGGCAGCCATCGACCATCTGCAGACTCATCCCCGCCCTGCTTCACTGAGCGGGCCGACTCGAAAAATGCTGGAACAGGTCGCGTCTCACCAACCCTTCGCCAAGCGGCTGGTATTTGCCAACCTGTGGCTGTTCGAGCCGCTGATCATTCGCCAACTGGAAGGCAAACCGGAAACCAATGCTCTGGTTCGCACCACCATGTCACCTACCTTGCTGGAAGCCGGAGTAAAGGAAAACGTACTGCCGGCCACCGCCAACGCCACCCTGAATTTTCGCCTGGCCCCCGGCGAAACCCGCGAAAGCCTGCAGGCCTATCTGCAGCAGGAGCTACCGGACAACATCACCGTAACGGCCAGGGGCGCTTTCCTGTCCGACCCGTCCGCCGTCACCCGGATTCCCTCCGCCACCTTTGACCGCCTCGCCGCCCTGGTTAGGGCCCTGCCGGAACAACCGGTGGTCGCCCCCTACCTGCTCATCGCCGGCACCGATGCGCGTCACTATCAGCATCTCTCAGATCAGGTGTTTCGCTTTATGCCGGTCTCCCTTGGCCAGGACGACCTGGCCCGCTTCCACGGCCACAACGAACGCCTGCCTCGTGAGCAGTACCCGCATATGGTGCGGTTTTATGCGGGACTGATGTTGGGACGGTAACGAGCCTTGTTCAGGGGTGGCTGTGCCGCAGTTCCCCGTTTGCCGACCCGTCCGGCAGTCAGCCCTGTTCCTGCATCAATGGCCCTTCCTGCCCCGCAAACATCAGGGCGCTGCTGGTCCGATAGTGATCGTTAATCACGACCATAAGCTGATTCGGAGTGCATGACGATAGTTGACAGTGATTCGGGTTATTAGGGTTCTATCAACATCAGCAGAATGCAAAATAGCAGGAAGGGAAGGCTACGTTTAAAGAACTTTGCATGTGTGATTTCAGATGTAAGGTTCTGAAACGTGTCTTTCTCCTTTTCTCTGACCTCTATAATCTCCTGGGGACTTATTCGTTTGATGGATGGCTGCCAGCCCATGGCTTTTGCCTGTTCGAGAGGCATCCCCCAAGGGTAATCATTGGCAGCCTCCTTGGCCTTCTGGCAGCGGAGTATTGACTCAGCTCGCCCCATATTGCGGAAGAAATTCTCTGGGCGTGACGTCTCCTGATCATATTTTTTTGTGACAGGATCGTATTGCCTTATAGGCTCAAATTCAGGGACATCCGGAAGTGGAAGGGAGGGATTCATGAATTGCTGGAAAATTTCCCAGCGCAAGTATGGGTCATAGTAATTGCCATTGTTGACGATGATTTTGCATGCTCTTAATCCGGTTTCTTTGTGAACGACAGTCAGGGTCTGGCCTGGATCAATGCTGTGATGCATTGGCGTGCTCCAGGACTTTTTTGACGGAGCAAGATCGGAAAATGGAACTGCTTTCCTTTCTTTTTCTTTCTTGCAGTAAATGTGAACTTTTCCGGTTTTGCGATTAAATATAGTGTTCATTCTTTCTTTTGGTTTTAAGAAACGGCTCATTATTGTTGAAAAAATAAAAATAGCCAAGAAAATGAAAGAGGCTGATAGCATGAATATCATGAAGTCATCCTCAAAAAAAGGCTTGCTGAAATTGTAGTCGGAAATTCGTATGCTTATGAATGTTATGAATATCGTTATGGATGTTTTCTTGAAGGGAGAAAGCATAGCGGTAACGAGTGGTGCTAAAACGACAGGCCACGGCAGGTATTTTTCTATAGGGCTCCCATCGATAAGCGGCATCATTACTATTAAAAGCGCCATGGCGAATTGAGTAATAATAGAGAAGAATAAAGAGAGAGCCATTGATACTTCCCAAATGGCATTAAAGGGGATGTAATTCACTTCGCTCCATATATAGCTGTCTTGCTCTGTGGTGAAAGAGCTTTTTTTGACCATTCCAGAGAAGCTATCGGCCAGATTGTCATCAAATATCGCAAGATATTCCCTGCACTGTGGTCCGGCTAGCGTTTCGAGCCTTTTTTCGTTTCCAAATATGGGCATTACTTTATCCGTAAAGTGTTGTTATCAGCTGCCGGGTATATGAAATAATAGATAGGTTTCGAACTAGAAAAATAAGATCGTTCAATGCTTAATTTTTATTAATTTTCCGCCTACGTTGCTCAGAGGATTTCCAGCCCTGAGCCAGTGCCTGGTCTCGTGTCTTTCCCCAAGGGAAGTCCTTGGCCGCCTGGCAGGCCGCTTTGTAGCGAGCGTGCAGCTCTTCGCGGCTCATATCTCGCCAGAAGTGTTTGGGCCTGCCATTTTTCTTATCGTATTCGGCTGTTACCGGGTCGAACGGGCGGGCGGGTTCGTTGATCAGGGTATCCGGCAGGGGCTGAGAGATATCCATAAACTGCGACAGATTTTCCCACTCCAGATAGACCTCGAATTCGTCCGGGTAATCGTTGATATGGCTGATAACCAGATCGGAATAACGGTGCACCAGTAGCAGCATAAAACCGGTGGAGCCGGTGGCGGCGGTACGAG
>NZ_JABURH010000163.1 GCF_014762765.1 Alcanivorax sp. | reverse complement strand
TTTTCCCACCGTAACACGCCAGCACGACAGGAAAACATGAAGGCCCCACGCAGGGCCGATCAGCCAGTCAGATCCGGCCGATCCAGTAGCCGTGACAGTTTCTTCAACCCCTGCTTGCGCAGGAAGGTACTGTCGCGCTTGGCGGGGTGAAAATCCCGCTTGTAATAAGCCAGGTAAGACTTGCCCAGTTTTCGCAGCCAGCCCGGTTTACCGAGCAGCCAGTTGATACCTCCCCGGACGGATCGCCAGTCGGTGGGATCGTCCATGTCCTTGCGTAGTTGGTAATAGTGGAAAATGGTAAAGCTGATGAATTCCACCGTGGTAAACGCCATTTCCGAGGTGCGCACCCAGTAGTTGTCCACCTGGTCCTGGTACACATCAAAGGCCACGGCCTTGTGCTCGCTTTCTTCCACCGCATGCCATAACCACAGTGGCAACATGCGCTCGTCCATGCCTTTGAAAAAATCCGGATGTTCCAGCATCAATTCCGCCAGCATGGCGGTGAAGTGCTCCAGGGCGCAGGTCTTCGCCAATTGCCGCTGCGGAGACAGGTGCTTGGCCATGAAGCGCATGCCGCGATTGACGAACTCATCCACCTTGCCGGTGGGCACGCCCTTGGACTCCATGAAATGGTTGAAGGCATCGTGCTCGTTACCGTGGTGGGCTTCCTGGCCAATAAAGCCTTTTACCTGCTCGCGTAGCAGCGGGTCCTGGATCTGTTTTTGGTAATGGCGCACGGAGCGCACGAAAAAGCGCTCGCCTTCCGGGAAAGTGCAGGACAAGGCTGTCAGCAGAATGGTCTTGAACTGGTCGTCGTCAAACCAGTAACGCGGCATGGCCGGATCGAAGGAGAAATCCATCTTGCGAGGCTGAATATCACTGTTGTTCAGTTTCTTTGATGTTTTCGGCGATGTCGCAACCGCTTTGCTAGTCATGGCAAACCCTCCTGCTTATAGCCACAGTATTCGCCAGTCAAAAATGGGACACTAGTGCAGTTTGCGCCATTTCCCGCCTGCCGCCGTGGCTGGGCAGGTCATTGATGTGAGGGACCGCCGGGTAATTGTGCCTGAACGCCGTGGTTACCTGGCGTCCGCCCTGGGTGGATCTGACTGACCGGACAGGGCCGCATGCACTGCCTGATCCCGCCCGCGCTGCTTGGCCAGGTACAAACCTCGATCCGCCTGACGCATCAGCTCACGGCCGGTGATGTTAGTGCCAGGAGTGCGAGTCGCCACTCCTACGGACAAGGTTACCGGCTGCCAACTGTCACCGGGCGGACAGCCCGCATTGTGATTGCGAAGGGTCATGACCAACCGCCAGGCCACTTTCAGGGAGGCATGGATATCCGCCCCCGGGAGCAACACCCCGAACTCTTCCCCGCCAATACGGGCCACCTGATCATCACGGCGGGTAAGAGTCCCGCTCAGCAACCGGGCCACACGCTGCAGCACCTGGTCGCCCAGGTCATGACCGTGGCTGTCATTAATTGCCTTGAAGTAGTCCAGATCCAGAATCATCACTGAAAATTCTTGCTGCGGATCTGCCAGTGCCGTCGCCAACCAGTCATCAAAAGCGCGACGATTGGCAATACCGGTCAGCGCATCCCGGGAAGCCTCGGTCTGCGCCACAAGTGCGGTTTTCTCTGCGGCCGCTCGCTCCCTTTTCAACGCCGTCGTCCGCTGGATCATCTGGGAAAGTTGGTGCATGCCACCCACGACCCATTGTCTTGGCAACAGCTCCAGCAACCAGAAATCCAGAGCCTCGCCCTGTCGGGCAATCCGGGTACTGGCGATGTAACTGTCTTGCATCGGTGCAGCCAGGCGCAGGGACAAATGGGAAAATGCCTGATTGCGGCGCATGGCTCGCAAAAATTCCTCACTGCGTGAGGGGGACGTCAGCAGACACTTGATCGTTTTCGGGGAGCGATCGCCGAGCAACTGGCTGGCCCTGCGGTTCAACCACTCTATATCGCCATTTGCGCGGACCACGAACACCGGCATGGACATGGCATTGATCAGGGCCCGACAGTCCGACGACCATGGCATCATTCACCGGAGCGAAAATATTCCCGCCCCGCCCCCGTCTCGCTGGCTTCCAGAGAAATGACCACATGACAGTGGCCATCGCCATTGGCAATGGCCTTCTGGATATCCACGCGGCCATAACCGGCATTTTCCGCTGCGATCACACCGAACACATTGGACGTCATCATGCACAGGGCCGGCCTATCACCTTGTCACCAAACGGACAGCGACGATTGCCAAGAACCAGTTGCCGTTCATCCGCATGGATCAGATAAAAATCCCCATCAATGCGACGCTTGAGATCTACCAGCACCGCGGCAATCTGATGTCGATCCAGTGAGGTCAACTTCAGAGACTGCAGATAATGCGCATTCAGTTCGTCACCGATCTTCTGGCCCACCAGGGAGATAAAGCCCTCTGCCTGATCCATGCCGGTAACTTCCTGCAGGGACTCGGCCAGATAACCAAGCAGCTGTCGCAGAAACCGGTCCTTGTCCAGGCCGATTGATGCCGTCTGAATCCGTTCCAAGACTTTTTCCATATTCGCCCCGTCCTTCCCTGTGCCGGTAACGGTGTTTGTTATCCCGTCGTCAGCAGCCATCCCCAATGGCTTCATATATATGATTCAACGCTACTGCTGTGACAGCAATCACACTGATACGACCGTGTATACCATTTACTCCCTTTTGCGCGCCGCCTGTCCCCTTTGCCCCTCAGAAACCGACGAATGGGACTCAAACCGCTTCACGGCGAAATAAACGCGCAAGAATGTCTCCTCCGCTTTTCTCCCGATACAACTGCCAGTTCGCCGGCACAACAGGCGGTTCTCCGTGGCGGCGGCTTTCCACATAGATCCAGGCGTCTTCCGCCAGCAGCCCACGCTTTTCCAGTGCCGCACAGGCCGGCTCCGCCAGCCCCAGGTCGTAGGGCGGATCGACAAACACCAGGTCGAACTGCAAAGCACTGTTGGCCAGCCACTGCTGGGCATCGGCAGTGTGGATCTCGATACGGTCCTCAAACAACGGTAGTAACTGGCGTTTCAAATCGGCGGCGCGTTCGCGTTTTTTTTCCACCAACACCGCCCGCCGGGCGCCACGGCTGAGGGCTTCTGCCCCCAGCACCCCGGAACCGGCAAACAGATCCAACACTCGCAAACCGGGCAACTCGAACTGCAGCCAGTTGAACAAAGTCTCGCGCATACGATCGGAAGAGGGTCTCAGGTCGCCCCCCTGATCCACGAATTGCAGCCGATGACCTCGCCGCTCCCCGCCAATGATACGCACCTGGCCTTTACTGGTGGCGCCGCCTTTGCGGCCCTGGCCTCTAGTCGCCACTGTGTTCTTCCTCCGCCTCCGGGGTACCGCTGTTCTGATCCTGCAGGATTTCTGGTGCCTCCGGACCGATGCTGACGATGGCCAGATCCCCCACATCCAGGGTTCGGCGGAAGGCATCGCGGATATCTGCCACGGTGACCTGGCGGACCTGGCGGTTGAACCATTGCAGGTAATCCAGCGGCAGATCATAAAATCCGATGGCGCCCAGCTGGCCGATGATGTCACTGTTGTCGGCGGTGCTCAGGGCAAAGCTGCCCAGGATATTGGCCCGCGCCTGTTCCAGTTGCGCCTGGCTGGGGCCGTCTTCAACGAACGTGTCGATCAGGTCCAGGGTCAGGGTCAACGCCTCATCGGCATTCTCGTTGGCGGTCTTGAACTGCACCTGGAAGGGACCGCCCGCCGCCATGGCCGAGAAGCCGCTGCCGATGCCGTACACATAACCCCGTTTCTGGCGCACCTCGTCGGTGAGGATGGACGCGAAGCCGCCACCGCCGAGAATCTGGTTGCCCACATGCAGCGCCACGTGATCCGGGTTGCCCCGCCAGGTGGCCTGGTTGCCCAGCAGGATATGGGTCTGGGCGGAGGGGAAATTGATGTGCTCGCGTTTCCGCTCGCTGAGTGCCTCGGCCCGGGGCAGCTCCGGTGCCGCCGGCCCCGCCGGCAGTGCCGCACTGATTTGTGCGGCGATTTCCTCGGCTTCACTGCGGGACAGGTCACCCACCATGGCAATCACGGTATTACCGGCGGCGTAATAGGTGTCATAGAAATCCACCAGCTGCTGGCGCTGGATCTTCGGCAGGCTCTCCATCGTCCCTTCGCTGGGCTGGCCATAGGGGTGGTCGGCAAACACCGTGCTCATGAATGCCTTGCTGACCTGGGGTCCGGGCACCTGTTGCTCCATGCGCAGCCCCTGCATGGCACGGGTACGCAGACGATCCAGGGCCTCCTCGGGGAAGCTGGGCGAACCGATCACCTGATTGAACAGGGTCACCACCGGCTGGCGATATTCCACCGCCGACAGGGTACGCAGGCTGATGATGCCCATGTCCCGGTAACTGCTGGAGGAAAAGCTGGCGCCACGATCTTCAAAGCCCCGGGCGATGTCGTCCACACTCAAGGCCTCCGCACCCTGGCCGATCAGGGCACTGGTCAGGGACGCCACCCCGGGCAAATCGTGATCCTGGGAACTGCCCGCCGCCATCACCAGACGAATGTCCAGCATGGGCAAGGCATCGCTCTGCACGAACATGACCTTGGCGCCCTGGTCCGTCTGCCAGGACTGGATATCCAGCTGCGGCGCCTGGGGCTCGCTGGCCGCCACCTGCTTTTCCGTGGTCGGGAAGCTGGCGCAGGCGCTGAGCATCAACGCCGCCACCGCAGCCCCCATGATTGCTGGTAACCGCATCATTGCTCCTCCTCCTGCGCAGGGACTACATGGGCCACGGCCAACCGTTCCCGTATCAGCCACTGGCGGGCCACCCGCTGCACATCTTCCGCAGTGACCTTGCCCAACTGTTCCTCAAATTGCTCGGCCAGTTCGATATCCAGACCTAGGGTACTGAGCATGCCCAACTCCATGGCCTGCCCCATCACCGAGTCCTTTTCGAACACCTGGCTGGCCAGCACGCCGGCCCGCACCCGCGCCATTTCATCTTCACTGGGCAAGGTGGTCTGCAGGGTCTTGATCTGCTCGCGCAGAGCCTGTTCTACCTGCTCGAGGGTGACACCCGGATTGGGAGTCGCTGTCAGCGTAAAGGTGCCATCGCCGCGCTGGATGCCGCTGTAGCTGGCACCGGCACCGGCCACCAGCTTCTCACCGCGAACCAGATCGGTTTCGATGCGGGCACTCATGCCACCGTCCAACACACCGGCGAGCATGGTCAGGGCGTAGAAGTCCTGCTTCTGTTCTGCGGTGACCAGGGAAGGCACGTTATAGAGCATGTAGAGGGCGGGCACTTGCACCGCCATGGCCAGATCCAGACGCCGCTCGCCAGCGGCAGGATTGACCGTCTGTATTGGCCGCGGCGGAGTGGTACCGGCGGGCAGATCGCTGAAGAAGCGGCGTACCAGCGGCTCTACCTGATCGCGGGTCACGTCACCGGCGACCACCAGGGTGGCATTCCCCGGCACATAAAAGCGGTCATACCAGCTGCGCGCCTGCTCCGGCTGCAACTGGGCCAGCAGCGAACGCCAGCCGATGATCGGGTGGGCATAACCGGTACCCGGCCGGGCCACCGCCTGGAATTTTTCCCAGGCCAGAGCATTGGGGTTGTCGTCGGTGCGGGTGCGACGCTCCTCCAGCACCACCTGCAACTCCCGGTAAAACTCGTCGTCGTCGATCTTCAGGTTGCCCAGTCGCTCCGCTTCCAGTTCCAGCGCCAGCGGCAGCCGCGACGCCTCGTACTGCTGGAAATAGGCGGTGTAGTCATAACTGGTGAAAGCATTGTCACTGCCCCCATAGCGGGCCACCAGTTTGGAGAAGTCCCCCGGCCCCAGTCGCTCGGTGCCCTTGAACATCATGTGCTCGAGCACATGGGCCAGACCCGTTTCATAGGGCGCTTCGTCGATGCTGCCGGCCTTGAACCAGACCATCACGGTCACCACGGATGCCCGATGATCCTCACGGATCAGCACTTTCAGGCCGTTATCCAGGGTAAAGGCATGGGTGGGCAGCTCGGCCCGGGCGGTCAGACTCCAGAGAATGGCCGCCAGTGCCACCATGAGTTGTCTCATGCATTGTCCTCATTGTGTCGCCCCCGGAAGCTGCTCCCCCGTGAGCGAAGTGTTAGGATAGCCGCGCGTTCGCTGTCAGGCTGCTGCAAGCCCGCCAGACAAACGCAAAGCCTGCAGGAGGGCGCATTTTATTTATCGCCGGCCGGCAGTCTGTCGAACTCAGGCTGCTAGCATACCGGTTTACTGCCCTGTCCTTGCAGCCTCATTGCAAAGGAAGAGGCCCGATTTACCCTCTTCGCGATTGGATAAGACTGAACATGAGCGACGAAGTTTCCCGCGACGACGACAACGCCCCGAAGCCGGAAGAAAAAAAGACCGGTTTCTGGAAGCGCATGTTTACCGGTGTGGATGCCGACGAACTGAACGAGGCTGACACCGGACCCGAAGCAGAAGAGACCGCCTCTGGCGAATCTCAGGCCGAAACCACAACGCCGGTGCCGCCACCAGCAGAAGCTACCGCCGTGACTCCAGAACCGGCGCCACAGGCTGAGAGCCAGCCTGGAGCGGCGGATGACGGTGACGAAGGCGGCAACTTCTGGACCCGCATGAAGCAGGGCCTGGGCAAGACCCGCAAGGGTCTGGGCAAGGGCCTGGCAGACCTGCTGGTAGGCGCCAAGGAAATCGACGACGAGATTTTCGAGGAAATCGAAACCCAGCTGCTGGTCGCCGATGTGGGCGTGGAAGCCACCGATGT
>NZ_JABURH010000005.1 GCF_014762765.1 Alcanivorax sp. | reverse complement strand
TCCAGCCCACTTGTTGAAGGCTGGGATACCCAATCAGGATTATTAGCTGTCTGGCTCCCTAAAGCCGGGCAGCGGTATTTACCTACCTTGGTGCCGGTCGAAAGTTACACGCAGGCATCTCCTATGAGTAAACAATTCTCATAGGAGAAATTAATGATTAACCGGCACCCTCTTAACACCAACCTTTCCCTACACCACACAGGCTCTTGGCATGGCTATGAGGTCCAGCTTCAGCATGGACCGCTAGTGCATGAATATCTGTACCGCTTCAAAGAGACCCTGGATTGGTCATTGTCTGAACACCCTCGAACGTTGGCTGTGAGACTCGATCTGCGTCTGCCTGAGCGTCATCACTTTCAGCTGGAGTTTGTGATGGGGCGATTTATCAGCTCGTTGCGAGAACAAGTAAAAGCTGACGTTAATCGTAGACGTAGCGAAGGTAAGCGGGTCCATGACACCGCTGTCCGGTATATCTGGGTACGAGAGCAGGACAGCAGCGATCAACCTCATTTCCACGTCTGCCTGTTCTTTAACAAGGATACTTACCGGCAGCTAGGGAGCCTGCCTTCTGCGAAGGGGGAAGGGGCTGCAATGCCTGATCCGGACGTGCCGCGTGACTTGTTGGCGGACAGGCCAGCTAAGAACCTTGCCGAGCGCATTGTGAAGGCATGGTCACGAGCCGTCGGGTTGGGGGCAGATGAGGGGAGTGGATTGGTCCACTTCCCCTACAGCTGCGTATACCGAGTCAATGTGGGTTCAGCTGGTGGGGAAGCTGAGGTGGCGGGTTTATTTAGCCGCATCAGCTACTTGGCGAAAGCCAAGACCAAGCAATACGGGATGGGGATCAGACACTTCGGTACCAGCCGGAGATAGGAGTGAGTAAAAAAATACAGGCGAGCGCTATCTCATGAGTTGAAGGAGAGTCTCATGAAGATCATGCGTTTGAAGGAAGTCATGGACACCACCGGGCTGGGCCGATCGTACATTTACAAGTTGGCCAGTGAGGGCGCCTTCCCCAAGCCGGTGCAGTTGGGCGGCAGAGCCTCTGGGTGGGTGTCTGACGAGGTGGAATCCTGGATTTTGGAGAGAATTGAAGAAAGGGATCGTTTGGCGGGAGAGTAAAAGGTAGCGGCTCTCTGTCGAGCCGCTGTATTGGGGGGTGGTTAACCGCCGAAGCTGTAGGTGCCAGCCCCTTGATCGGTTTCGATTTCAGCCTCAAGAACGTCGCAGTCATTGTTGACTTGGATCTTGGCTGTTTTCCCAAATTTGATTGTCTTGGGCAGTTGGCTTCTTCCGTTGTATTTGATGACGCGGCATTCCCCCCGGTTGACGGTGACCTCCTGGATTTCCACTTCTTCTACGAGGCTTCGAATCGTCACGTACTTGGGGTTCATTCCATATCCCAAGCCTGTATGGCTGGTCGCGGAACCGACCTCAATGACCTCCGAGAGATCGGAGCAGCCGGAAAGAGTGATGGCCATTAGGGCGGCAGCGAAAG
>NZ_JABURH010000092.1:5648-6912 GCF_014762765.1 Alcanivorax sp. | reverse complement strand
AAGAAGCTGTCCACCCCGTGTGACAACACCAAGAGCATCGAGCAGGTGGGCACCATTTCCGCCAACGCCGATAAATCCGTGGGTGAAATCATCGCCCAGGCCATGGAAAAAGTGGGCCAGGAAGGCGTTATCACCGTTGAAGAAGGCCAGTCCCTGCAGAACGAGCTGGACGTGGTTGAGGGCATGCAGTTTGACCGCGGTTACCTGAGCCCCTACTTCATCAACAACCAGGAGAAGATGCAGGTCGAGCTGGAAGACCCCTACATCCTGCTGGTGGACAAGAAGATCTCCAACATCCGCGAGCTGTTGCCGGCCCTGGAAAATGTGGCCAAGGCAGGCAAGCCGCTGCTGATCATCGCCGAAGACATCGAAGGCGAAGCGCTGGCGACCCTGGTTGTGAACAACATGCGCGGCATCATCAAGTGCGCCGCCGTGAAAGCGCCGGGCTTCGGTGACCGTCGCAAGGCCATGCTGCAGGACATCGCCATCCTCACCGGCGGTACCGTGATCAGCGAAGAAGTGGGCCTGAGCCTGGAAAATGCGTCCCTGGAAGATCTGGGTACCGCCAAGAAAGTGAACATCGACAAGGAAAACACCACCATTGTTGATGGCGCTGGCCAGCAGGCTGATATCGATGCCCGCGTGGAGCAGATCCGCAAGGAAATCGAGAACTCTTCTTCTGACTACGACAAGGAAAAACTGCAAGAGCGCGTGGCCAAGCTGGCCGGCGGTGTTGCGGTAATCAAGATCGGTGCGGCCACCGAGATTGAAATGAAAGAGAAGAAAGCCCGTGTGGACGATGCCCTGCATGCGACCCGTGCGGCGGTAGAAGAGGGTGTGGTACCGGGCGGCGGTGTGGCCCTGGTTCGCGCTCTGGCCAACGTTGGCACCATCAAGGGTGACAACGACGAGCAGAACGCCGGTATTGCCCTGACTTTCCGTGCGCTGGAAATGCCCCTGCGTCAGATCGCCTACAACGCCGGCGCTGAAGCTTCCGTGATCGTACAGGAAGTGCGTAACGGCAAAGGTAACTACGGTTACAACGCGGCCACCGGTGAATACGGTGACATGCTGGAAATGGGTATCCTGGATCCTGCCAAGGTAACCCGTTCCGCACTGCAGGCAGCGGCCTCCATCGCCGGCCTGATGATCACCACCGAAGCCATGGTGGCGGACAAGCCGGAAGAAAACGGCGGTGGCGCCCCGGATATGGGCGGCATGGGTGGAATGGGCGGTATGGGCGGCATGATGTAAATCATCCCCC
>NZ_JABURH010000092.1:0-5365 GCF_014762765.1 Alcanivorax sp. | reverse complement strand
TTTCAGCCGGTACCTCCATGCAACCCAGAGACAACAAACTCCGCCTGCACTTCGCCCTGATGGTGATCCTCATGGTGGTGTTGGGTCTGGCCCATGCATGGGTTAACCCCTGGCTGGGGTTTGATCGTGGGGCCATCGAGCAGGGTCAGATCTGGCGGTTGCTGACCTGCCATCTGGTGCATCTCAATCACTGGCATATGCTGCTCAATCTGGCCGGGCTGGTGCTGTGCGGTTATTTCTTCACGGACCTGCTGGATCGAGCGCGTTTCTGGAGCTGGCTGCTGTTCTGTGGGTTGGCAACCGGTCTGGCGCTGTATTTTCTGGATACCGGTTTGCAGCACTATGTGGGGCTCTCCGGTATCCTTCATGGCTTGTTGGTTTTCTGTCTGTTACTCGGCTGGCGGGGGAACCCCTGGTTGCATTCGCTGGTGTTACTGGTGATCGCCGGGCGCATTGTCACTGAGCAGCAGGCAGGCTATGACGTGGATTATCTCCGTAGCTGGATCGACGGGCGGGTCTATGTGAATGCCCACCTGTACGGTGCCCTGGCCGGAGTATTGTTGTTTGGGGGAATCACCGGTGTCGAATACCGCAGAAAAAACAGAACAGGACATGCAGAAAGACGATAAGGCATCAGGGTGTATGACCATCCTGTTTCCCGGGGTTTTCCTGGTGGCAGGCCTGGCGGTGATGTTCTTTGTGGGACTCAAACCCGTCTTTCAATACTGGCATTCCAGTAGCTGGGACAGGGTGCCGGCCACCGTGCTTAGCAGTACTCTCAATCGCAGTTATTCTGACGGTTCCACCACTTACAGCGTCAGCGCCCGCTACCGCTATGACTATAACGGGCGAAGCTACGCCAGCGATACGGTGAGCCAGTATGGCGGCAGCGATAATTTCGACGATTACTGGCAGCGTCTGGCCCGCCGTCTGGAGTCGGCTCGCACCCACGGACGCACCGTCTTGGCCTGGGTCAACCCGGCGAATCCGTCCGAGGCGTTTCTGGATCGCACTCTGCGTTGGGGCTCACTGGTGTTTGGCCTGGCCTTCGGTGGTGTCTTTGCCTTGGTGGGCGGCGGCCTGATGTTTCTGTTTAACCGGGACAGCAAGGGCAAGGCCGAGCTGGCAGATGGCGGCCAGTACCACAGCAATGAGAAATCCGGTCACTGGTTTCTGGTGGGGTTTGGCGCCATTTTCATCCTGCTGCCGTCGCCAGCGTATCTGGCCGTCTGGGACAAGGTCAGCCGGGGTGACTATGCGATTCTGATGGTGCTGCTGTTTCCCGCCGTGGGCGCCGGCATTGCCTGGGCAGGCTGGAAAATGCGCCGTAATTACCGGTTTTTCGGCCCCACTCCCCTGGAGCTTGACCCGGAGCCGGGCCATGCCGGGGGGCAGGTGGGTGGCGTCATCCGCCTGGGCAAGGCACTGCCCCGGGAGACGGACATGGACGTATGGCTAAGCTGTATCCGTGGCCGGGAAAGCGGCAGCGGCAAGGACCGCAAGACCGTGGAAGACATTCTCTGGCAGATTGACCAGCGGGCCTTTTGCCAGCCCACCCAGCAAGGCAGCGATATTCAGTTCTGTTTCGATGTGCCGGCGGAGCAGCCACCGACCTCCGGGAGTGGCCGCAATTATATCTGCTGGCGCGTAGAGCTGGAGGGCAGGGTAGAAGAGCGCAAGCTGAAACGCAGCTGGGATATCCCGGTGGTGGCAGGGCAGGGGGAAAGCCGTTTCCGTCTGCCGGAGTCCCATGTCATGGCCGACCAGCGCGAGCGTCAGGTGGATGCGCTGGAGTCCGCCAACGAACAGATCCGGGTGGCGCAGACCGGCCAGGGTCTGCACCTGGAAAGCCGTCCGGGCCGACACCTGGGCATGAAGCTGGCGCTACTGGTGTTTGGGGGTATTTTCGCCGCCGTGGGCACCGGGCTGTTTATCGCTGCCGCCAGCGAGGGTTTCATGCTGTATGTCATGGGCAGCATCTTCGGGTTGATTGGCTATGCCATTGTCGGCAGCACCCTCTTTACGCTGGGGCGTGGACTGGATGTATGGATTCGCGGTGGCGAAGTGCGCAGCCTGCGCCGCTGGCTGGGTGTGCCCCTGTTTACCCGCAAGGGACAGCTGCTGAGGGCGGAGCAGGTCGTGCTCAAGAGTGGCATGAGCAGCACCACCAATGGCCGCCGCACCGAGTACATGACGCTGATCGCCGAGGTGGATGGCAAAAAGATTCGGTTGGCAGAGGGAATCGCCGGGCGAGAGGCGGGAGAGGCCCTGCGTGAAGCCGTGCTGCGCACCCTGCGACTGGTGTAGAATTCAGGGAAACCCCAACGACAAATCATCGTAGGAGCCATGCTCGCATGGCAAAGAGGCTTCGGGTTGGCAACTGCGTGGCAGGAAACTTGCCACCGTCGTTCGCCCTGCCAGCACAGTTCCTACAGCTCGGTGAGCTGGATGGCTCACCCGCCAGAGAGAGACCCCGATGAGCAAAGAACGCCTGATTATTTTCGATACCACCCTGCGCGATGGCGAGCAGAGCCCCGGCGCCACCATGGACCAGGACGAGAAGCTGCGTATCGCCAAGGCCCTGGAACGGATGAAGGTGGATGTGATCGAAGCCGGCTTCGCCATCGCCAGCCAGGGGGACTTTCTGTCGGTGAAGGCCATTGCCGACACCGTGCGCGAATCCACCATTTGCTCCCTGGCCCGTGCCAAGGCGTCGGATATCGACCGGGCGGCAGAAGCCCTGGCCGGGGCAGAATCCGGGCGCATTCATACCTTCCTGGCGACCAGCCCGATCCATATGCAGCACAAGCTGCGCTTGGCGCCGGATCAGGTGGTCGAGCATGCGGTGGCGGCGGTGAAGCATGCCCGCAATCATATGGGGGATGTGGAGTTTTCCTGTGAGGATGCGGGCCGTTCCGAGCTGGATTTCCTGTGCCGTATCATCGAGGCAGTGATCGATGCCGGCGCCACCACCATCAACATCCCTGACACAGTGGGCTATGCCATTCCCGAGCAGTTCGGTGACACCATCGGCAAGCTGCTCACCCGCATTCCCAACGCGGACAAGGCGGTGTTCTCTGTCCATTGTCACAATGACCTGGGGTTGGCGGTGGCCAATTCACTGGCCGCCGTCCAGGCCGGTGCCCGGCAGGTGGAATGCACCATCAACGGTCTCGGTGAGCGGGCGGGGAATGCCTCACTGGAAGAAATCGTCATGGCGGTCCGTACCCGCCAGGATCTGTTCAACGTGGACACCGGCATCAACGCCAAAGAGATCGTGCCCACCTCGAAAATGGTGTCGCAGATCACCGGCTTCCCGGTGCAGCCCAACAAGGCCATCGTCGGCGCCAACGCGTTCGCCCACGAGTCCGGTATCCACCAGGACGGGGTACTCAAACACCGCGAAACCTACGAGATCATGTCCGCCGAGGATGTGGGCTGGCATACCAACCGGATGGTGCTGGGCAAGCATTCCGGCCGCGCTGCCTTCCGCGCTCGCCTGGACGAGCTGGGCATCACCTTTGCGTCGGAAGCGGCCATGAACGAGGCCTTCCAGCGCTTCAAGGATCTGGCTGACAAGAAACACGAAGTGTTCGATGAGGACCTGCAGGCGCTGGTCAGCGATACCAAGAAAGCCGCCGAAGAAGAACGTTTCAAACTGGTGCTGCTGGAAGCCACGGCGCGCACCGGCGAAACCCCGGAAGCACGTATCGTGCTGACCATTGATGGTCAGGAGCGTGAGGCCACCTCCACCGGCGCCGGTCCCGTCGACGCGGCCTTCAAGGCCATCGAGATGCTGGCGGAAAGCCACAGCACCCTGCAGTTGTATTCGGTGAACGCGATTACCGCCGGCACCGACAGCCAGGGTGAGGTAACGGTGCGGCTGGAAAAGGGCGGGCGAATCGTCAATGGTCACGGTGCCGATGTGGATATCATCACTGCCTCGGCCAAGGCCTACCTGAATGCGCTGAACCATTTTGCGGCGGGCCTGGAACGGGCCCACCCGCAGGCGGCGGATGTATGAGTCTCTGGTTGGACATCCGACCGGTGCGGAGCGCCCTATGAATGAAGCCCAGCGACAGCATTACCTGAAAGCCCTGGGGTTAACGCCCTGGGTGGCCAGGGCGCCGTTGCCCGGTGCCGCGTCCTCGCCGCTGCTGGACTGGGAAGACGAGGAAGAGCCGCCTGCGGCAGTGGCATCACCAGCGCCTGCTCAGGACGCTCCTGCCCCGGCTTCGCCGCAGACAGCGGCCCCTGCTGCCAATGAGTCGCCGGTTCAGGAAGCTCCGCAGAGTCCATCGGCGCCCAAAGCCACTACCGATACCCCGGAACCGGCACCATCCGTACCGGCAGTCGCCAGAGGCAAGGGTCTGACCTTTACCCTGGAGGCCCATCTTGGCGGTGATACCTGGTTGCTGTGCGCCCAGGAAGACAGCCAGGCACCGGGGCTGGGACGTTTTGAAGCACCGCTGATGGCCAACCTGTTGGCCCTGTTCCAGGCCCGCCCTCAGCGCCCGCGGCGTTTCTTCTGTCCGCTGACCGAACAGCCCATGCCCGCAGAAGAAGCGGCCCAGGCGCTTTCGGCTTTTATTTCCGGGCTGTGTGAACAGTCGGGTGGCGAACGGGTATTGCTGTGCTTGCCGGAGGCCCTCAGTGAGGCGCTGTTTGATCAGCCCCGCTACCAACCCTTCGAGTTAGGGGGGCGCCCGGCGCTGGTGGTCAGCAGCCTGGCAGAAATGCTGGCGGAGCCGGCGCAGCACAAGAAAGCCAGCTGGCACGCCATGCAGGCAAATGGCTTCCAAGGTGGGTGAGCGGACCCGCGTGGCAGCCATCCGCGCCATGGAGCTGGAAGACGTGGACGCGGTTATGGCCATCGAAGCCGCCGTCCAGCTGACCCCCTGGAGCAGCACCCACTTTCGCGATTGCCTGGGTAACGCCAATTATCTGTGCCAGGTGGCCACCGTGGATGATGTCCCGGCGGCTTTTCTGATCCTGTCGCGAATCCTCGACGAAACCCATGTGCTCAACATCGCCGTAGCCCCGGCCTGGCAGCGCCATGGCATCGCCCGGCGATTACTGCAACAGGCCCTCGACGCCGCCCGCGCTGATGCCATGACCGTGGTCTATCTGGAAGTACGGGAAAGCAACCAAAGCGCCCAGGCACTCTACCGCCAGCTGGGCTTCGAAATCTGCGGCGTGCGCAAGAACTACTACCGCAAGGGGGAAGGGCACGAGAACGCGGTGTTGATGCAGTGCCTGCTCTCCAGCGGACATAAATAGTTAGCTACGAGCTACGCTGGTTGGATAGGGAAAGGTTGGGAAGTTCCCGAGATCTCGTCATTTCTACGAAGCCGCTGTAGGAACG
>NZ_JABURH010000160.1 GCF_014762765.1 Alcanivorax sp. | reverse complement strand
GCTGGCGCAGGAGCCGCCGCGTAGCACCATCTGGTTGCACATGAACTTGCCGTTGTATTCGCCCACGGCTCCGGCTGCGGCCTGAAACCCCGGGTAAGGCAGATAAGCGCTGGCGGTCCACTCCCAGACATCACCGAACAGGTGCATCAGGCCTGTCTCGCGGGCCGCACCAGCTTGGTAGATGCCGTTGTCCACAAAATTTCCTTCCGGTGGCTGTGCTGCTGCAGCGTGCTCCCATTCCTGTTCCGTGGGCAGACGTTTGCCCGCCCAGCGGGCATAGGCATCCGCTTCGTAGTAATTCACATGGGCGAGAATCTGCCCATGGTGTAGCGGTTGTAGCCCGGCCAGAGTGAAGTGCCGGTCAAGGTCCTCGTGCCAGTAAAGTGGTCGCTGAATATGTTGTGCCTGCACCCAGGCCCAACCGTCCGACAGCCACAACTCCGGTCGCTGGTAGCCGCCATCGTCGATGAAGGCGCGGAACTCACCGTTGGTGACAGGTCGGTTTGCCAGTGCAAACGGCTCCAGCCAGACCCGATGGCGGGGCGTCTCATTATCGAAGGCAAAGCCATTCTCGTTGGCTCCGATTTCTACCAGGCCGCCGTTGAAAGGCGTAAAGCCCAACGGAGCAACCTTGTCTGCTGCGGTGAGCGGCTGGCCGATAGCCGGTGCCAGGGGGTTGAAGGAGAGGCTGTACTTCAGGTCGGTCAGCAGCAATTCCTGGTGCTGTTGCTCATGGTTGAGCCCCAGCGTTATCCGATCTGCCAAGGCCGGTTGCGCTTCGATAAGACGAGCCATGGCCTGATCAACTTGCCGTCGCCAGGCATAAACCTCTTCGCCGGTGGGGCGCGAGAGAAGGTGACGTTGCGGGCGGGAAAACTGCTCACCGATGCCGTTGTAGTAGCTGTTGAACAGGTATTCGAATTGCGGTTGAAATACCCGGTAGTCGGGCAGATGAGGCTTGAGTAGAAAGGTTTCGAAGAACCAGGTTGTGTGAGCCAGGTGCCAGCGCGGCGGGCTCACGTCGGCGCAGGCCTGCAAGCCCATGTCCTCGGTGAGCAGGGGGGCGCAGAGCTGTTCGCTGAAGGCCCGGATACGCTGGTAGCTCGCCACCAAGGTGGCGTTGGCGTCCTGTCTGGCGGTATCTGGCAAGGTTTTCCCTCCTGGCCGGTTGTCAAAGATTGGCACCCAGTTTGAGCGAAAGCAACAATGTGACGCGTGAGCGGGCTGGGTATACTGCCGGGCAGCATTTGTAATGGGCTGTTGCCGCTGGAGCATCGACAGCCCGTTAACCACAAGGAGAGCATATGAATATTACCGATAAAGTTGCCGTGATTACCGGCGCCGCGTCCGGTCTGGGCCAGGCCACCGCTGAAGCCATTATCGCCAAGGGCGGAAAGGTCATGATTCTGGATCGTGACGACAAGCGCGGCCCGGAAGTGGCGGCGGAGCTGGGCGCCAATGCGGCGTTTGTGCAGACCGACGTGACCGACGAGGAATCCGTGAAGGCAGCCATCGACGCCACCGTGGAAAAATTCGGTGCCATCCATGTGTGTGTGAACTGTGCCGGTGTGGGCTCTGCCATGAAGACCGTGGGGCGCGAGAACAAGCCTCATGATCTGGGCGTGTTCAACATGGTGGTCAAGATCAATCTGGTCGGTACTTTCAACGTGGCCCGTCTGGCCGCTGCCGCCATGGCGGAAAACGAGCCGGGCGAAGATAACGAGCGTGGTCTGATCGTGAACACGGCTTCCGTAGCGGCCTTTGATGGCCAGGTAGGTCAGGTGGCGTATGCCGCCACCAAAGGCGGTGTGGTCGGCATGACCCTGCCCATCGCCCGGGACCTGGCGCCGCTGGGAATCCGCTGCAATACCATCGCCCCGGGTATCTTCAACACCCCGCTGATGAATGCGGCACCGGACAAGGTGAAAATGCCGCTGATCGAAATGACCCAGTTCCCCAAGCGTCTGGGCAACCCGGCGGAATACGCTCAGTTGGTCTGCCACATGATCGAGAACAGCTTCCTCAACGGCGAGACCATCCGTATTGACGGTGGCATCCGTATGCAGCCGCGGTAAGAAGAGCAGTAACAAGCTTCAAGCTACAAGCTGCAACACGACAGAACGTTGTGTTTTCTCAACGCAAGAGGCCGCGCCCAAAGAGTGGGCGCGGCCTCTTGCGTTGGGGAATAATCCAATCAGAATCGCGTTGTAGCTTGTAGCTTGTAGCTTGTAGCTTGTCACCCCACCAACGCATAACACGGCTCGTAATGACTCCCCGGCAACTTCATACGATGCTGTTCCACAAACGCCTTGAGCAGCTCGTCCAGGTGTGTCATCAGCTCACCTGGCGCATGCAGGCGGAAGGGACCGTATTGTTCGATGGCGTGGATTCCCTGTTCCTTCACGTTGCCCGCGACGATGCCGGAGAAGGCCCTGCGCAGATTGGCGGCCAGAAGATGAACCGGCTGGTTGGGGCTGAGATCCAGGCCGGCCATGGCCTCGTGGGTGGGCTCGAAGGGTTGCTGAAATTCCAGGGGAATATTTAATCGCCAGTTGAAATAGAAAGCGTCGTCATTGTCACGGCGGAACAGTGTGAGGCGGTCGATGCCCACACACAAGGCAAGGGCCACGGCTTCCGGGTCGTCGATTATGATCTGGTAACGTTGTGTCGCGCTGTCTCCCAGCGTCTCACGAATAAAGGCATCGACCTGGCGAAAGTAGTCCGCACTGCTGGCCGGGCCAGTGAAAACTACCGGCAAGGGCATATCTGCATTGTCCGGATGCAGTAGCACGCCGAGCAGATAAAGGATTTCCTCGGTGGTGCCGACACCGCCAGGAAACACGATGATGCCGTGCCCCACCCGTAGAAATGCCTCCAGCCGTTTCTCGATATCCGGCATGATCACCAGCTCGTTGACGATGGGGTTGGGGGCCTCGGCGGCGATGATGCCGGGCTCGGAGATGCCCAGATAGCGGCCGCCCTTGAAGCGTTGTTTAGCGTGGGCCACATGGGCGCCCTTCATGGGCCCTTTCATGGCGCCGGGCCCGCAGCCGGTGCAGATATCCTTGTGGCGCAGGCCAAGCTGATAACCCACGCTCTTGCTATAGTCGTACTCTTCCCGGGAAATACTGTGGCCGCCCCAGCACACCACCATGTTGGGAGAGGCTCCGGCCCGCAGTGCTCCGGCATTGCGGAGAATATGGAATACAGCATTGGTGATGCCCTGGCTGCTGTTCAGATTGAAGCTGTCGTTATTCTGGATCTCATTGGCCACATAAACGATATCGCGCAACACCGCAGACAGGTGCTCGCGGATGCCGCGGATCATACGTCCGTCCACGAAGGCCCCGGCAGGGGCATTGTCCACCTTGAGCCGCAGTCCCCGATCTTCCTGGATTACCTCGATATCAAAATCCTTGTAGGTCTCCAGCACCTGGCGGCTGTCATCAGTAGGGGTGCCGCAGTTGAGCACCGCCAAGGCGCAACGGCGCAGCAGCTCGTGCAGGCCGCTCCCGGAGGTGTCACGCAGGCGTTCGACTTCGTGCTGGCTGAGCACTTCCAGGCTGCCTTCCGGGGCAACAATGGTGGATACCGTTTCGGTCATAGGGTCGGGTCCGTCGCAAAATAATCGTTATTCGGGCAAATTTAGCCGCCTTGCCCCGCTACACAGTCGCGTCGCTTGAGGCGCGAACCTTGCTTTGGCAAGGAAGCCGCCCGCAGGGCGGTCAAAACGTCGCCGTCCCATCCCAAAGACAGCGACACTTTCCAAGAGTACCTCAGATGACAATCCCTGTGAGTGAAGAGTTGCAATGAGGCTTGACAGACTCTTTTACAATTTTCCGGGAACGCCTTGTCTCCACAAGCGTCCCAATCTCTACAAGGTCTGGCACACTGACTGCATGGTTGACCTATGTCATCTGGCTGTCTTGAAGGATCGTCATACTTGGTCGATTGGGAACCGGCGAAAGCCGGCCCGTTAATGAGGTTTTACCTGGAGCAAAGCATGTTGCTCAAATATCTGAATCAGCTGGAACAGGCGGTCAAGGCTGCCTCCGAGCACCCGGATACGGATACCGTGAACCGCTGCGCCGATTGCGTGGCCACCCTGGATGCCTATCTGGACGCTCAGATGGAGCCGGTACAGCGCCGGGGGCGTGAACTGATGGAGGGGCTGATTCCTGCCCACCTGCAGAACCGCGTCTGTCAGCGGTTGCACTGACCCCCGCGAACTCCAACCTACGCAACTGCTTCACAGCCGATTCCGCTGCTGCCGCAACGCTTTCTCTCTTTCTTCCGGAAACAGGTCCGGCTGCTGCGGGGCTTTCAGGTCGCGAAGGCGGGCGCCGATGCCGATCAGGCGGGCTGGGCCCGGGCGGCGTTCCCACAGTTGTCGCAGCAGCGCCTCGAAATGGGCCGGATCCAGATCGTCGCCTGCCTTGTCGCAGCTTAAACTGACGAAATCCTGATACTTGACCTTGGCGGTGAGTCCGCTGATCAGATAATGCTGGTCCAGCTTGGCGAAGCGGGTCTTGAGCTTTTCCAGTAGCCCATCCAGCTCCCGCAGCCAGGCATTCAGGTCGGGCTGGTCCTTGTCGTAGGTACGCTCCACGGACACGGATTTGCGCCGCCTGCCGGTTTGTATGGGCCGATCATCTTGCCCCCGACTCAGGTGATAGAGCCGCTCGCCGAAACTGCCGAAATGCCGGGACAGCTCCAGCCGGCTCATGCCCTGCAGATCGCCACAGGTATGCAGGTTGAGGCCGGCCATGCGCTCGGCGGTAACCCGGCCTACGCCAGAGATTTTTTTTACCGGCAGGGCGGCCACGAAGGCTTCCACCTGGGCCGGCGGAATCACAAAGAGCCCGTCCGGTTTGCGCCAGTCGCTGGCTACTTTGGCGAGAAACTTGTTGGGCGCCACGCCAGCGGACACAGTAATACCCAGTTCCCGGCGAATATCCTGCCTTAACGCCTCGGCAATGCGAGTTGCGCTATTATCGAACTGCTCACTGGCGCTCACGTCCAGAAACGCCTCATCCAGCGACAACGGCTCGATCAGGCTGGTGTAACGGCGGAAGATGTCATGGATCTGTGTGGAGACCTTGCGATACTTGTCGAAGTTGGGGGGTACAATCACCAGTTCCGGACACAGGCGCAGGGCCTGGGATGAGGCCATGGCCGAATGCACGCCGAAATGGCGGGCCGGATAATTACAGGTGGCAATAACGCCGCGCCTGTGGGGATCGCCCCCCACAGCCACAGGCCGGTTGCGCAAGGACGGGTCGTCACGCATTTCCACGGCGGCGTAGAAGCAGTCGCAGTCCACGTGGATAATCTTGCGTGAGGCCTGTGCCATGAATGAACTCTGGGATGTGGCAGGATTGGAAATCGGGTTGCCTGTGATGGGCTACCCTGAGGAGAGTGTAACATCGGCATTACCGGTAACCGCACACCGCAGGTCCTGATTGTTGGCGCTGGCCCCACCGGCCTGGTGCTGGGGATCGGCCTGCGTCGACACGGCATTGATTGCTGCATTATTGATCGGCTCGCGGAGCCATCTCCCTGGTCCCGGGCGCTGGGGCTGCATGCCCGCAGCCTGGAAATTTTTGCCGCCCTTGAAGTGCTGGCACCGATCCGCAAGGCCTCGCGCACCATGCGGGCAGTGTCTGTCTATGGTGACAAGGGCTTCCTGTTCGAGCTGGATCTGACCAGCCTGGATGCCCCGTACCCCTGGGTGCTGAGCTGCCCCCAGTCCGATGTGGAAAAAGCCCTGACCGAACGTTATCGCAGTCTTGGTGGCGAGTTGGTCCGCGGCACGGAATTACTCGATTTCACCCAGGATGGCGCCGGCGTTCGCGCCCGGGTACGACAGGGCATCGAGGTGGAAACCATCACCTGTGGCTTGCTGGTCGGAGCCGATGGGGTTGGCTCCACAGTACGCCAGCAGTTGGGTATCGGCTTCAATGGCGTCGATTACGACGAGCATTTTCTGCTGGCGGACGTGGACTGGCAGGGACCCTGGCGCAATGACAGTTCCCACGGTTTCCTGCAGGAAGCGGGGTTACTGATTGCCTTGCCATTGCCGAAGGGGTGGCGGTTGATCATGGCCCGCGATGAAGACTGGGAAGGCGAGCTGAGCTTGCAGCCCTTTACGGATCGGCTTACCAGCATCCTTGGTGAGGCCCCGGAGCTGGGTGAACCACGCTGGATCAGCCGCTTTTCCGTGCAACGGCGACTGGCCCATCACTATCGACGCAACCGGGTGTTCCTGGCCGGCGATGCCGCCCATGTGCAGAGTCCGTTAGGCGCCCAAGGCATGAACACCGGTATCGCCGATGCTTTCAACCTGAGCTGGAAACTGGCCTTCTACCTCAAGGGCTATGGTAGCGGTGCCTTGCTCGACAGTTACGAGCAGGAGCGCAAACCCGTGGCGGAGAAAATGTTGCATGGGGTTGACCTGCTGTCGCGGGCCTCGCTGGTGAAGCTGCCGATGCTGCGCCGTACGCGTGATTCTCTTCTGAAAATGGCCGGCGGGCGGCCCGGGCTCACCCGGCGCTTGTTGCGTACCGCCAGCCAGCTGGACGTACATTACCGTCAGTCGCCGCTGGTGGACTGTGGCCCTGAAGCGGAACTGGGCTGGCGCAACCGGGGGCCATTGCCCGGTGACCGTCTTCCTGATGCCGCCTTGAGTTCTGTTCGTACCGGTCACCTCCATCAACTCCATGATCTGCTGCGTAAACCGGTTCACCACCTGTTGCTGCAATTGGGCGAGAGCCCGAGCCATAAAGAGCGGCTGGTGCTGTATGCACTCAGCGATCGTCTGGGTCAGGAATACCGTGAGCGCGTTCATCTGACTGTGATCGTGACTCGAGATACGCCGATGGATGAGATCCCCAGGGAAGGCACCATCCGTATTTGGCGGGACCACCAGGGCGAGTTTGCCGCTGCTTTCGGTGAGGGCCCGAGAATGTGGCTGATGCGCCCTGACGGGCACCTGGGCTACCGGGCGCCGGTGAGCAATGCGGATCATCTTCTGGGGTATCTGGATACGGTG
>NZ_JABURH010000093.1 GCF_014762765.1 Alcanivorax sp. | reverse complement strand
TCCAACCAGAACACCTGCATCAACCAGCGTCCGCTGGTGAAAGTGGGTGACCGGGTTGCTGCCCGCGATATCATGGCTGATGGTCCGTCCGTGGACATGGGCGAACTGGCCCTGGGTCAGAACATGCGCGTGGCGTTCATGCCCTGGAACGGCTACAACTTCGAGGATTCCATCCTGATCTCCGAGCGGGTGGTCAAGGAAGATCGTTTCACCTCCATTCATATTCAGGAGCTGACCGCGATCGCCCGTGACACCAAGCTGGGTCCGGAAGAAATTACCGCAGATATCCCCAATGTGGGCGAGGCTGCACTGTCCAAATTGGACGAGTCCGGCATTGTTTATATCGGTGCGGAAGTGGGCGCTGGCGACATCCTGGTCGGCAAGGTAACACCGAAAGGTGAGACCCAGCTGACTCCGGAAGAGAAGCTGTTGCGTGCCATTTTCGGTGAGAAGGCCTCTGACGTGAAAGATACCTCCCTGCGAGTGTCTTCCGGCGTCAAGGGCACCGTGATTGATGTGCAGGTCTTTACCCGCGATGGCGTGGAAAAAGACGAGCGCGCCAAGCAGATCGAACAGGACTCCCTGGACCAGTTCCGCAAGGATCTGAAGGACGAGTTCCGTATTGTTCAGCAGGATATTCTTGAGCGTTTGCGCACCGTGCTGGTGGGCAAAAAAGTCAATGGCGGTGCCGGCTTCAAGCGCGGTACCGAGCTGACCGCCGACGTTCTGGATAACCTGGATGCGGACAAGTGGTTCGAGCTGCGTCCGGCTGAAGACGATGTGGCCGAGCAACTTGAGCGTGCCCAGCAGTATCTGGAGCTGCACAAGAAAGAGCAGGATGAGCGTTACCGGGACAAGCAGGCCAAGATCTCTGGCGGTGATGACCTGGCTCACGGCGTCCTGAAAGTGGTCAAGGTCTACCTGGCCATCAAGCGTCGTATCCAGCCCGGTGACAAAATGGCTGGCCGTCACGGTAACAAGGGTGTGATCTCCGTGATCATGCCGGAAGAAGATATGCCGTACGACGAGCACGGCGTGCCGGTGGATGTGGTGTTGAACCCGCTGGGTGTACCGTCCCGTATGAACGTGGGGCAGATTCTCGAAACCCACCTGGGGTGGGCGGCCAAGGGTCTTGGTGAGCGGATCGGCGAAATGCTGGCCGAGCAGAAGAAAGTGGCGGAAGTCCGCGGCTTCCTGGACAAGATCTACAACAAGGCAGGTGCCGGTGGTTCACCGGAAGATCTGGACAGCTTCAGTGATGATGAGATCATCGAGCTGGCCCAGAACCTGGTTGGTGGCGTTCCCATGGCAACCGCGGTATTTGACGGTGCCAAGGAATTCGAGATCAAGGAGCTGCTGGAGCTTGCCGGCTACGACCGTTCCGGTCAGATGCAACTCTGGGATGGCCGTACCGGTGAGAAGTTCGATCGCAAGGTCACCGTTGGCTACATGTACATGCTGAAGTTGAACCACCTGGTGGACGACAAGATGCATGCTCGTTCCACCGGTTCCTACAGCCTGGTAACCCAGCAGCCGCTGGGTGGTAAGGC
>NZ_JABURH010000083.1 GCF_014762765.1 Alcanivorax sp. | reverse complement strand
GGGTCTGCCCGGGTTTCTAAAACCGTCTTACGCTTTCTCTGTTGTGTGATGGCAATGTTTTCAGCCAGTCGCGCAGGCGCTGCTCGGTCAAGGCTCCGCTGTGTCCCTGGGTGCTGTCCTCTTCAATCAGATAGCTGCGCGGTAGTTCGCCGTACCAGTTCGGGTCGATTTCCCGGCGCTGGCGGGCGGGGACGGGATCGGCGAACTGGTAGTTGGGCAGGGCGTCGGTGTTGTGTTGTTGCAGGGTGGCGGTGACTTCGTCGCTGCTGCGTCGGGTGTCTGTGTTGATCAGCACTACCGGTAGCGTCTCACCTTCCTGATGCAGGCGGCCAAGGGCGGCCAGCTCATCGTAGCAGGGTGGGCAGTCCACTGACCAAAGAACCACCAGCAAGGGCCGTGGTTGCTGGTCAAGAACCTGCTGATAGCCCCCCCGGTGCAGTGGCTCCAGAGCCGTAGCGAAGCAGGATATTGTCAGCAGCGCTATGCAAAGCGCGCGGTTTTTCATTGGTGTTCTCCGCTAATCGCTACCAGCTGGTTGCCTTCATCGTCGGTGCGCCAGGCGAGAAAGATCTGTTCGCCATTGCTGATCAGCAAGGGGTGATCGGAGCCATTGCGAGTGTGCAGCAAGGTGCGTACATCCGCCCAGTGCGCACCGCCATCCCGGGACAGCTTCAAGCGGATAACGCTGCGGTTCGCCTCATCCAGATCTTTCCAGACCAACGCAACGATATCGCCCAGCACCGCCACCTGGCCGTGGGCCGCGGCGGGGCCGCCCAGCTTTATCGGTGCTCCATCGCTACGCTGATAAAACAGCCCCTGACGTTTTTTTCCAGCGGTGAACCAGAGCTGATGTCGACGGTCGCCGTCCATGGCCAGTGCCGGACCATGATGAGGACAGCCGTTGAGTTGCCATTGATCATCGCTGGCCCGTTCGACGGGCTGCGGGGTGGTGGCATCCCGGAAGCGGATCAGGGCGTGGTCGCGGATGCCGCCGGTGAACACCTGGCGGTAGAGAATTACTGGCAGGCCTTGCTCATCAATGCTCATGGCTAGCCGGCAGCATTCACAGGAATGGGCGGCCAGGCGCTGATTGCGGGCGAAGCTGGCACCGTGGTCTGTGGAGTGGGTGTAGTAAAGCGCCGCGCCTACATAGTCCTGGCCTGCGTCTTTGGCGTTCTGCTGGTCGCGTTTGTCCACCCACACCAGGAACAGCTCGCCGTCGTTGTTGACGGCCATGTCTGGAAAGCGGTGGGCGATGGTGCGGCGATCATCATTGACGGTCACCGGTTCGCTGAAGCTGTTGCCGCCATCCAGGGAGCGGCTGAAGCGGATATGCCCGGTCCAGGGTTTGTCCGGTTTTTGGGTCCACAGCAGGTAAATCTGGTTGTCCGGGCCGAAGGCGATTTGCGGGCGGTCTTCGCCCTGGTCATCCACCGCTTCCGGTTCCGGGTTGACGATCCGCGGTTGGCCGCCTTGCCGTTGCACACGAATATGATCCTGCTGATACCAGACCCACCAGAGCTTGCCATCATGATCGAAGGCCGGGGTCGGGGCGCGACCGCATGCGGGGGCAATGCGGTCCTCGCAGGCCGCGTTGGTGTTGTGGCTGTGGGCAGAATGCGCTGACACTGCGCTCGACATGGCCAGCAGTGTCAGTGTCAGGCAGGCGAGTGCGCGATACGGCATCAGTAATCCCAGTTAACTTCGGCAAACAAGGTGCGGCCCGGGTAGGGGTGGAATACGTAGTAGCGATGATCGGTGACATTATCCATGCCCAGCGCCACGCTGATGTGATTATCCAGTTGGTAGCGCCCGCGAACATCAAGCACCACATAGTCGTCGGTAAAGCCGAAACCTTCCGCATCGCCGTCGCTGTTATCCAGACTGTCGTAGGGATCACTGGCATAGCGCAGACCACTGCTCAGGTTCAGTTTTTGCGTGGCCTGGTAGCGTGCCAGAAGGTTGGCCCGCCAGCGGGGGACGCGGGGGAACTGCTTGCCTTCTGATGCCGGCTGGGAGTCGTTGTCTTCGATAATGGCGCGGGTGTAGGAAACGTTGAAGTCCAGGGTCAGACCGTCCACCAGCAGGTCCGGCCAGTTGGCGATGAACTCGATGCCCCGTGAGCGCACCCGATCGATGTTCTGGAAGTTGTTTACACCAGTGAAAACGTTGGTCTGCCGAAAGATGGCATCGTCCACGTCGTTTTCCCACAGGTTCACTGTCAGGGTGGCCTGGGGGAAGAAGTGCTTCACCATCAGGTTCTTGCTCAGTCCTTCCTCGGTTTTCAGGTTCGGATCAAAGGCGGCGTTGAAGTCACCATTGTTATCCAGGCTGCCCTGGTAAAGCTCGCCTACGGTGGCGAAGCGGTGGGCCTTGCCCAGGGACAGGCTGGTGAGCCAGTCGTCGGTGGGCCGATAGCTCAGGCTGGCCTTGGGAGAAAAGGCCTGTTCGTTGCGTTGCGGATAGGCGGCGGAGGCACCGTTCTGGATCAGGCGACCGTCGCTGGCCTGCCACCATTCCTGGCGGCCACCCAGGGTGAGCTTCAGTTTGTCGCTGAGTGCCCATTGGTTTTCGATAAACAGGGCCTGGGTGCGGGTTTCGCCCCGGGAGGCGCTTTTCAGGGTGCGGCCCTGGGTGGTGCGCCACTCGTTGGTGTCGTAGTTGATCTCGTCCAGGCGGTAGCGGTCGATGTGGTAACCGAAAACCACCCGCTGCCCCAGCCAGCCGCCATCGTGGCGATGGCCCAGATTCAGGTCGAAGGTCTGCCAGCCGGTGCCCTGGTCGTCGCTGAAGGTGCCGGGGCCGCCGGTCCTGGCCACCGCGAAATCGGTACCGGAGCGGCGACTGGTGTCATCCAGTACCCGGTAGTCGGATACGCCAGTCTGGATGTCCCAGCCATGGCCAAGCTTGCCATCCAGTTCCAGGCCGGTGATCAGATCCTGGCTTTCGCTCAGGCCCAGGCGCTGGCTGGTGACGGCAAAATCCTCGCCGTTGATGGTCACATCGCCATTGTAGACCAGGCGGCCATTGGCATCGCGCAGGTAGGTCTGGGGCTTCAGGGTTTCATCGCGGCGGTCCAGCCAGGCCAGGGTGAGGCGGGCCTGCAGGTCACGGGTCAGATCGTAGCCCAGTTTCAGCTTCAGGTTCTGTTCGGTCACCTCACTGCCGCTGGCAGCGTTGTAGACATATCCACCCTGGGAGTAGGGGTGGGCACCGGTGACTGGCGTGCCGGGGTTGGGGCCAGTTCCGCGGGTCAGACCGAAGCTTTGTGGGTGCCCTTCGTTTTCCAGCCGGCTGGCAGCGAGAAGCAGACTCCAGTCACCTTTGCGGTTGCCCACCACAGCATTCAGCCGATGGCCAAAATAGTCCTCGTCGGTGCCGTAGTCGTCGAAGCGTTGCATAAAGGTGCCGGCGCTGAGATGGGCCATGGCCTGCTGGGGCATTTTGGTGTGAAACACGGTGACACCGCCCAGGCTGTTACCGCTGTAGCGGGCGGAATAGGGGCCGTAGAAAATCTCCACCCGGTCGATCTCTTGGGGCTGCACCACGTCCCAGCGCGGGGCGGTGGCGAAGTTGGCGCCGAGGAAATTACTGAGCAGTATCCCGTCGCTGTAGACCAGTGCCCGCGGGGTCTGGAAGTTGTGCATATCACGGAAGGTGAGCAGGCCGTTGCGGTCGCCGATAAAGCGTTTACGCACCATCAGGTTGGGCTGGTACTTGAGCACGTCCTCGCTGTCGGCGGTATTGATGTCCGCGGCCTCGGCGGCAGTCACCTGGCCGCTTAACGCCGCTGGCTCCGTTTCCAGCGCAGAGGCGGACTGGCTGACGGAAATGGTTTCCAGTTCGTTGGCGTGTAGCGAGGAAATACCGCTGAGCAGGATGCTGGCGAAAAGACGACGATGCATGGAACCCCCGAATGATGGCGGGGGCATTATTGGCAAAATCGGGGCGTTGGCCAATGTGGCAAAGTGTCGCAGGTGGGGCAATGAATAGTTAATAGTTCGCGAGGTCTGTTCTCAGGTTTGCAATGCCAGAGGCCGCGCACGGAGTCTGGGCGCGGAGTCATGTGTTTGGAAAAGCCGCGATCCTGCCCCGCGAGTTATTAATTATTCACTATTAATTATTCATTTTTTTCCCTGTGTGCTTCCCCCTCAATGGTCACATTGCCACCGTTGTCCCTGCGAGGTGGCTGCTGGAACGGGTTGGGGCCCTGCCGAGTGTAGCTGGTATAGGTGAAGCCGCCGCCTTGCATGGTGGTGAAACCCTGCAGGGTGCCTTTTTCGATGACCTTGCGGGCCATGGCCCGGCGGGAGCCCGGCAGCAGCAGGGCAAAGCCCACGGCATCGGTGATGAAGCCCGGGGTGATCAGCAGGGCGCCGCCGAGCAGCAGCATGATGCCTTCCACCATTTCCTGGCCGGGCATATCGCCCTGTTGCATGCGCTGGTTGAGGCGCACCCAGGTCTCCAGTCCCTGGCGGCGGAACAGGTAGCTACCCAGCAGGGCGGTAACCACGGTGGCGACGATGGTGATCGGCCAGCCAATCAAGCCGGCTACCTTGGCCAGCACCAGCACTTCCAGCAGGGCGAAAGCGAAGATGAAGAAGAAAATGCGACCGAAACCCATGGGGTGTCCTGTTTTAGCGTGTATGGCTACTAATAAGATGGTGATAGTCAGACAGGGATTCAAGGGGCAGGTTCAGTGGCCGCAGAATCTGTCAGTTGCTGGCGTAGCCAGCGATGGGCGGGATCCCTGTCCAGGGCGGAGGACCAGAGCATATAAACGGGCACTGGTGGCACAGCGACCGGGAAGGGCAGGACCTGTAGTTCCAGGGCGTCGGCGTACTGATGGGCCAGGCGTTCCGGCACGGTGGCAATCATGTCCGACCGGGCGCTGACGGCGAGCATGCTGGCAAACTGGGTAACCTTGGCGCCGGCACGTCGTTGCCAGCCGGGGGCATTGAGAATCAGGTCCAGCGGCAGGCGCCGGTGACGCTCCGGCAGCACCACATGTTCGGCTTGCAGAAAGCGGGACTTGCTGCAACGCCCCTGTATCTGTGGATGTCCCCGACGTGCCACTACCACCAGATTCTCCTCCAGCAGTACCTTGCGGTGCAGTCGGCTGTCTTCAGGGACAAACGAATCCACGGCCAGGTCGGCATGGGCCTTGTTCAGGGCGTTGGCCATGCCATCGCCGGCAGGGGCAATCTCCAGCATTACATCCGGCGCCTGTCGGCGTATTCGCTGCAGCAGCGGTGGCAGCAGCACCATCTCGAAGTAGTCCAGGCTGAGCAAGCGGAACTGGCGCCGGCTGCTGGCCGGATCAAAGCGGTTGCCCGGGTCCAGCGAGTCGCGCAGGGACGCCAGTTGGGGGGCGAGTAGCTGGTGCAGCTCACGGGCCCGGGGGGTGGGCACCATGCCCTGGCGGGTGCGCACGAAGAGGTCGTCGTCCAGGGTATGGCGCAGGCGCTGCAGCGCCGCACTGATGGCGGGCTGGCTCATCCCCAGCTGGTCTGCGGCCCGGGACAGTTGCCCGGCCTCCATGATGGCATCGAAGACCGGCAGCAGGTTCAGGTCGATGCTGCGTAAATTCAGTTTCATGGATATTACTTATATCAAATATCAATTAGGAAAAGGAATACGCTCTGTCTATTTTCTGGGGTGTGCGCAACAACACGCTCAAACTGGAGAATAACAATGGACCAGCAACTTACCGCCGTTGTCACGGCGTTCATTATTCTGACAGCGATCTGGGAAGTGGTAGCCGGCCGCACCCGGGACGGCAAAAAGACCCGGCAGGACTGGAAAATTGCCTTTCTCGCTACCTTGATGATGGTGGTAGTGCAGCGCCCGCTGGTGTTGCTGCTGCTGACTCTGGGGCTGTCAGGCCTGTTTCCCGGCAGTGCCGGTTCCCTGGCCTGGCTGGAGGATCAGTATTTCCTGCCGACGCTGATCGCCTTTTTCTGTATTGAAGAATTTATTCATGGTGCGTTTCACCTGTTCGCCCATAGTCGTCGACCGAAGAACCGGTTGCTGCAATGGGTGCAGGCGTTCTACAAGATGAGCCATCGCCCCCACCATCTGGCCGGCGGCCAGGACAACAAGGGGCAGCTGTCGGTGACCCAGACCTTTGTGAATGGCTGGGCCTGGTGGCTGATCATGCCGAATTACACCTTCCAGCTGGTGTGTCTTTATCTGGGCCTGGTGGAGGTGTTCCTGGTGGGCACGGCCATCAAGGGTATCTGGGCGGCCCAGACCCATGTGAACTGGAACTGGGATCTCTATTTCCATAATCACCAGTGGGCCTGGGTGCGTAAAACCATGTGGGCGCTGGCCCATGTGCTGACCTTCCCGACCCAGCATCATCATCACCATTCCCGTGGCCCCAATTCCGCCAGGAACGTGACTTCCACGCTGGCCATCTACGACTGGTTGATCTTCGGCACCCTGGCCATCGAGAAGGAAAAACCGCAGACCTACGGCTGGCGTCAGAAGGATGACGAGGCCAGCAGTGTGCTCAAGCGTTATTTCTTCTGGGACGTGCGTCAGTACATGCCTGGAGGAGCCGCGAAAGCGAAAAAGAAGAGTGGAGAAAAATTGGCGAAAGCGGCCTGAGAGCCACCGCCCTGATGTTGTAGCGTCTCGTTGCGGGAGAGCGCGGGATCTTCACGCCCTGCCGGGTAAATAGCCCGGCGGGGTTTTTTCGTCGCTGCCATTGTGTCGCGTAGGGAGGATCAGCCAAATACAAAAAAGCCGCACCTTGCGGCGCGGCTCTTTTGTGGATCCTGTGGCGAAAGCCTCAAACCGTGTTGCAGCTTGAGGCTTGCAGCTTGCGGCTGTTACGCACCCAGCAGCATCTGGCCACACACACGTACCACGTTACCGGTCAGACCCTGAGAGGCCGGGCTGGCAAAGAAGGCGATGGTTTCAGCCACGTCTACCGGCTGACCGCCCTGATTCATGGCGTTCATGCGACGGCCCGCTTCACGGATGGTGAAGGGGATGGCGGCGGTCATCTGGGTTTCGATGAAGCCCGGTGCTACGGCATTGATGGTGATGCCTTTCTCGGCGTACTCGTCCTTGTAGGCGTCGATCATGCCGATCAC
>NZ_JABURH010000204.1 GCF_014762765.1 Alcanivorax sp. | reverse complement strand
ATTTCACCACCGTGCCGCCCCGGGATACCTGGCAGCTGTCTGCCAACCCGGCCTACGTGCACTACTGCCCCAACGAAACCATTGGTGGACTGGAATACAGCTTTGTTCCGGAAGTGGGTGACAGCCCGCTGGTGGCAGACATGAGCTCCACTATCCTGTCCCGCCCCATTGATGTTAACCGCTTCGGGGTCATCTATGCCGGTGCCCAGAAGAATATCGGCCCTGCCGGCCTGACCCTGGTGATTATTCGCAAGGACCTGCTCGGTAAGGCTGGCGCTCATGTGCCTGCCATGCTCAATTATCAGACCCACGCGGACAATGGCAGCATGTACAACACGCCGCCGACTTTTTCCTGGTACCTGGCTGGTCTGGTGTTCCAGTGGCTGAAGAAGCAGGGCGGGGTGGCGAACATGGCAGAAACCAACCAGCGTAAGGCCGAAAAGCTGTATGGTTTTATTGATAACAGCGGCTTCTACAGCAATCCGGTGGAAAAAATCAGCCGTAGCTGGATGAATGTGCCCTTTGTGCTGGCCGATGCCAACCTGGATAAACAGTTTCTCAGCGAAGCCGACCAGGCCGGCCTGTTGAATCTGAAGGGTCACCGCAGCGTGGGTGGCATGCGTGCCAGCATCTACAATGCGGTACCGGAAGCAGCAGTGGATACGCTGATCGCCTTTATGGCGGACTTCGAAAAACGCAACGGCTGAGCGGGGACCGCCATGACCGAATCTCTGGAAAACTTGCGTAATCAGATCGATGAGCTGGACCAGCGGCTGCAGGACCTGCTCAACGAGCGCGCCACCCTGGCCCACAAGGTGGCCGAGGTGAAGAGCGCCACCGACCCCAATCCGGTGTTTTATCGCCCGGAACGTGAAGCCCAGGTGCTGCGCCGGGTCAAAGAGCGCAACCAGGGGCCGCTGGATGGTGAAACCATGGCGCGGTTTTTCCGCGAGATCATGAGCGCCTGCCTGGCCCTGGAGCAGCGCATGAAAGTGGCCTTCCTGGGGCCGGAAGGCACCTTTACCCAGCAGGCCGCTCTCAAGCATTTCGGTCATGCGGTGGAAAGCGTTCCGCTGGGTGCCATTGATGAAGTGTTCCGGGAAGTGGAAGCCGGGGCAGCTCACTACGGCGTGGTGCCGGTGGAAAACTCCACCGAAGGGGTGGTCAACCACACCCTGGACACCTTCATGACCTCCAGCCTGAAAATCTGTGGCGAAGTGGAGCTGCGCATCCACCATCACCTGTTGGCCGGTGAACACACCCGCCGTGACAAGGTGACCCGGGTCTATTCCCACCAGCAGACCCTGGCCCAGTGCCGCCAGTGGCTGGATGCCCATATGCCGGGGGTCGAGCGCATTGCCGTCAGCTCCAACGCGGAAGCGGCCCGTCGCCTGAAGGACGAGTGGAATGCCCTGGCCATTGCCGGGGAAATGGCGGAAGAGTTGTATGGGCTGGAAGCGGTGCAGCGCAATATCGAAGACCGCCCGGACAATACCACCCGCTTCATCATCATCGGCCGTCAGGACACGCCGCCGTCCGGCAACGACAAGACCAGCCTGATGATCAGCGGCAAGAACCGCCCGGGCCTGCTCTATGAAGTACTGGCACCGTTCCGTGATGAAGGCATCAACCTGACCCGGCTTGAATCCCGCCCGTCACGGACGTCCAATTGGAGTTATGTGTTCTTCGTGGACTGCGAAGGGCACAAGGAAGATGGCAAGCTGCAGCCGGTGTTGGACAAGCTGGAAGCAGCTGGCAATACCATCAAGCTGTTGGGATCGTATCCGAAAGCGGTGTTGTAAAACGCTGGGAGCCTGATGCTGGAGAAGCCGCCCCGTCAGGTGTCGCAGAACATTAACGGAATTCGCCAGGCGTGCCGCTTAGGCAGGCAAAGGAGTCATCATGACTTGCGATTACATCGAACTCGCCAACAGTGGCGTTCAGCAGCTCAAGCCCTATGAACCTGGCAAGCCTATCGAGGAGCTGGAGCGGGAGCTTGGCCTCACCGATATCGTCAAGCTGGCCAGCAATGAAAACCCCCTGGGTGCCAGCCACAAGGCCCTGCATGCCCTCAAGCATCTGCATGAGCTGCACCTGTATCCGGATGGCGCCGGTTTTTCCCTGAAGGCAGCACTGGCGGAAAAGCTGGGGGTGCAAACCAATCAGCTGACTCTGGGTAACGGCTCCAACGATGTGCTGGACCTGATCGCCCGTGCCTACCTGCAACCCGGCGATGAAGCGATTTTCTCCGAGTACGCCTTTGCGGTGTATCCGTTAGTGACCCTGGCTTGCAATGCCAGGCCGGTGGCGGTGCCGTCCAATCTCTATGGCCACGACCTGGCGGCCATGGCTGAGGCGGTGACCGAGCGCACCCGGGTGATTTTCGTGGCCAACCCGAACAACCCCACTGGCACCTGGTTCAATGCCCATGCCCTGGATGAGTTCCTGTCGCGCATTCCGGAGCGGGTGATCGTGGTGCTGGACGAGGCCTACTTCGAATACGTGGAGGAAAGTCACTACCCGAATGGGGTTGAACGTCTGCAAAAATACCCGAACCTGGTGGTAACGCGCACCTTCTCCAAGATTCATGGCCTGGCCGGCCTGCGTATCGGCTATGGTGTCTGCAACCCGCAAATTGCCGATGTGCTGAACCGGGTGCGCCAGCCGTTCAACGTGAATACCCCGGCCATGGTGGCCGCCGAGGCAGCCCTGTCCGACGACGATCATATCGAGAATTCCCGCGGCGAAAACACCAGTGGTCTGGTGCAGATCGCCGAAGGCTTGCAGAAGCTGCAGCTGGAACAGATCCCGTCGGTGGCCAACTTCATCGCCTTCGACTGTGGTCGCGACGCCATGCCGGTTTACCAGGGCCTGTTGCGCGAAGGCGTGATTGTGCGTCCTCTGGGAGGCTACGGCATGACCAACTTCCTGCGCGTGACCGTGGGCACCAGCCGCGAGAATGAGCGTTTCTTGGCCGCCCTTAAGAAGGTGCTGGCGGATGGGTAATCTCCATCGTTTCGGTTTTTCCGCCGTAGGAGCGTCGCTTGAGACGCGAAGCTGCTTGCGGCATTCCGTACCAGATTCGGTTCGCACCTCAAGCGGTGCTCCTACAATGCGAATCGGGGGCGCTTGCCATGTCTGAACCCCTGTTCAACCGCATTGCTGTGATCGGCCTGGGCCTGATCGGTGGCTCCTTTGCTGCTGCCGCCCGAAAAAACGGGCTGGCCGGATCCATTGTGGCCGGTTCCCGCTCCGCCCGGACCCTGGAGCAGGGTATCGCCCTCGGCGTTGTCGACGAAGGCAGCCAGGATCTGGTGGAGGCGGTCAAAGGCGCCGATCTGGTCTTTGTCTCCACCCCCGTTTCGGCCATGGGCAAGGTATTGAGTGCGCTGAAGCCGGGACTGTCCCGCACGGCAATCATCACGGATGGCGGCAGCGTCAAAGGCAATGTGATCACCGCGGCCCGTGGATCCCTGGGCGAGCATTATTCGCGTTTTGTGCCCGGCCATCCCATTGCCGGCAAGGAAAAGAGCGGTGTCAGCGCCGCCGATGCGGACCTGTACCAGGATCACCGAGTCATCCTGACGCCCACCGAGGCCACGGATCCGGCCGCCACTGCCCGGGTGCGGGCGATATGGACCGCCATGGGGGCGGAAGTGCTGCAGATGGCGCCGGATTACCACGATCAGGTACTGGCGGAAACCAGCCATCTGCCCCATCTACTGGCCTTTTCGCTGGTGGATACTCTGGCCCGGCAGGGCGACTCCACGGAGATCTTCCGCTATGCTGCCGGCGGTTTTCGCGACTTCACCCGTATCGCCAGCTCGGATCCGGTGATGTGGCATGACATTTTCCGCGAGAACAAGGCCGCGCTGCTGCAGTCCCTGGACCTGTTCAGCGACGGTATCGCGCGCTTCCGCCAAGCGGTGAGTGACGATGATTCCGATGCCCTGATGGGCATCATGACCCGCGCCAATTCGGCCCGGGCCCATTTTATGGCCATGAACGGGCGCACGTCCTATACCCGCGCCCACCATTCAGGTGACGACACAACCATGACAGACAGCAGTAATGCCAACCCCACCTTTGTGGTGACCCCGGGTGGCCGACTCACTGGCCGGGTACGGGTACCCGGCGACAAATCCATGTCCCACCGTTCCATCATGCTCGGCTCCCTGGCCGAAGGCGTGACCCAGGTAGAAGGCTTCCTGGAAGGCGAGGACGCCCTGGCAACGCTGCAGGCATTTCGTGATATGGGTGTGGTCATCGAAGGCCCCCACAACGGCCAGGTGACCATTCACGGGGTCGGTCTGCATGGTCTCAAGGCGCCGGGCAAAGCGCTCTATATGGGCAACTCCGGCACCTCCATGCGTCTGCTCACCGGGTTGCTGGCCGGGCAGGCCTTCGATGTGGAGCTCACCGGTGATGCGTCCCTGTCCAAGCGTCCCATGGAGCGGGTGGCCAGCCCCCTGCGTGACATGGGCGCCCAGATTTCTACCGGTAACGAAGGCCGTCCGCCGGTGCGTATCCGTGGTGGTCAGCCCCTCAAGGGCATTCATTACGACCTGCCCATGGCTTCCGCCCAGGTGAAATCCGCGGTGCTGCTGGGTGGCCTGTATGCTGAAGGTGAAACCTCGGTGACCGAGCCGGCCCCCACCCGCGACCATACCGAGCGGATGCTGGGCGGCTTTGGCTATGACGTGCGCCGTGACGGTGCCACCAGTGCGCTGACTGGCGGCGGCACTCTCACTGCCTGCAAGCTGGAAGTGCCGGCGGACATCTCCTCGGCGGCCTTTTTCCTGGTGGGCGCCTCCATTGCCGAAGGCAGTGAACTGACACTACCCCATGTGGGCATCAACCCCACCCGTACCGGCGTGATCGACATTCTCAAGCTGATGGGCGCGGATATTCGCCTGGAAAACCAGCGCGACGCCGGCGGCGAGCCGGTAGCCGACATCGTGGTCAAATCCGCGCCGCTGAAGGGTATCGAGATTCCCGAGGAGTTGGTGCCCCTGGCCATCGACGAGTTTCCCGCCATCTTCATTGCCGCAGCCTGTGCCGAAGGGGAAACCGTCCTGCGCGGTGCCGAAGAGCTGCGGGTGAAGGAATCCGACCGCATCCAGGTGATGGCAGACGGCCTGGCCGCGTTGGGCGTGGATCACCAGGTATTCGAAGACGGCATCCGCATCAGTGGTGGCCCCTTCGGCGGCGGCGAGATCCAGTCACACGGTGATCACCGTATTGCCATGAGCTTTGCCATGGCGTCCCTGCGCGCCTCTGGCCCGATTACGATCAATGACTGCGCCAATGTGGCGACCAGCTTCCCGGGCTTTGCCCAGCTGGCGGCCCACGCGGGCCTGAACCTGGAGGTGAAATGACTGCTCCGTCCACCGCTGTATTGACCATCGACGGACCGGTTTCCTCCGGGAAGGGTACCGTGGCACGGCTGGTGGCGGCCCGTCTGGGCTGGCATCTGCTGGATTCCGGCGCCCTCTACCGGGTGCTGGGTTATCACGCGAGAAATCAAGGGGTTGCCCTGGATGACGAAGCCGCCCTGGTGGCCATGGCCCAGTCTCTGCCGGTCCGTTTTGTGGAGCAGCAGGGCGATACGGCGGTGATTCTGGACGGTGAGGATGTGTCCAACATCATCCGCCAGGAAAGCGTCGGCGAGCTGGCCAGCCAGGTGGCAGTGCTGCAGCCGGTGCGTGATGCGCTGCTGGCCCGTCAGCGGGCCTTCGCCGAGGCTCCCGGCCTGGTGGCCGATGGCAGGGATATGGGCACCGTGGTGTTTACCTCTGCCCCCCTCAAGATTTACCTCACCGCCAGCGCTGAAGAGCGCGCCAGACGGCGCTTTGAGCAGTTGAAGGAAAAGGGCTTTGGTGCTACCCTCGCGACCCTCGTTGAGGACATCCGCACCCGGGATGACCGTGACATGAACCGTGAGGTGGCGCCATTGTGCCCGGCAGACGATGCCGTGGTGATTGATTCCACCACCCTGTCGGTTGATGACGTGGTCGACCGGATTCTTGATGAGGCTGCCGCTCGCCAACTGGCGTAAGGCAGCACACACGCCATCGAACTCCTTCGGCAATCCGTGTCGAGGGGGGATTCTGATTTTGTGTAAAAGCGGTTGATCTGCTTGACCCTGAAAAAGTAAGCCAGCTGGGGAAGAGTGGATCGCTTTCGTTGACTAACCCATGTCTGCTGGTTGGCATGTGACTTAAATACAGAGTGAATTTCATGACCGAATCTTTTGCTGATCTCTTTGAAGAAAGCCTCAAGGACCTGGACGTTGCCCGTGGTTCCATCATCAAGGGTACTGTTGTATCCATCGATAGCGACTGGGTAACCGTTAACGCAGGCCTGAAATCCGAAGGCATTATTGCCCGTGACGAATTCATCAACGAGGCAGGCGAACTGGAAATCGCCGAAGGCGATGAAGTAGATGTAGCCGTAGATGCCATCGACGATGGCATGGGCTTCACCCGCCTGTCCCGTGAAAAAGCCAAGCGCGCCGAAGTATGGGGCGAGCTGGAAAAAGCTTTCGACGAAGACGAGATCGTAAAAGGTATGATTTCCGGCAAGGTGAAGGGTGGCTTCACTGTCGATATCGGCCCGATCCGCGCCTTCCTGCCGGGCTCCCTGGTAGACATCCGTCCGGTGCGCGACGTTGCTCACCTGGAAGGCAAAGAGCTGGACTTCAAGGTCATCAAGCTGGATCCCAAGCGCAACAACGTTGTGGTTTCCCGTCGTGCCGTTATGGAAGCCGAGCACAGCGCCGAGCGTGAGCAGCTGCTGGAAACGCTCCAGGAAGGCATGGAAGTCAAAGGTATCGTGAAGAACCTGACCGACTACGGTGCGTTCGTAGACCTGGGCGGTATCGACGGCCTGCTGCACATCACCGATATGGCCTGGAAGCGTATCAAGCATCCGAGCGAGATCGTGGAAGTGGGTCAGGAAATCGACGTCAAGGTACTCAAGTTCGACCGCGAGAAGATGCGTGTTTCCCTGGGTCTGAAGCAGCTGGGCGAAGATCCGTGGCACGATATCGTGGGCAAGTACCCGGAAGGTACCCGCGTCAAGGCGAAGGTGACCAACCTGACCGATTACGGCTGCTTTGCCGAAATCGAAGAGGGTGTCGAGGGTCTGGTTCACGTATCCGAAATGGATTGGACCAACAAGAACATCCACCCGTCCAAGGTTGT
>NZ_JABURH010000085.1 GCF_014762765.1 Alcanivorax sp. | reverse complement strand
TACGCCGCCAGCGACTGTCTGACCGGTCCGGGGCGGAGTTTAGGGGACGGCAATGGAAAACACCAATTGATAATTGAGAATGGATAATTGATAACTCGCGGAAAAGAGCGCCAAGTCCAGAAACGCAAGAGGCCGCGTCCAAACGATTGGTCGCGGCCTCTTGCGTTCAAAGACAGCAAAGCACCTGCTCGCGTCGTTATCAATTCTCAATTATCAATTTTCTTTCCCCATCCCTTCCAACAGCGTATACACCGCCTGCCGCTTCAGCCCGGTGTGGGCTGCCATGATTTTCGCCACCCGGGATACCGGCAGTTCCGCCAGCAGGGATTTTGCCAGGGCCTGGTCCTGCTCGCTCCAGTCTGCGGCTTGCGTCGCGGGTGACAATACCAGCACCAGCTCGCCGCGTTGCTGGTTGCGATCTGATGCCACCCAGTCACAGATATCCGCCACGGCTCCCATGCGAATGGTCTCAAATTGCTTGGTCAGCTCACGACAGAGCGAGATTTCACGATCTTTTTCAACCAGGGGTTTTAGCGCCTCGAGGAAGGAAAGCACCCGATGAGGGGCTTCATAGATAATACTTGTGACTGACAGCTTGGCCAGGCGCTCAATGGCCTGTTGACGGGGCGCCCCCTTGGCCGGCACAAAACCCTCAAAAAGAAAACGATCAGACGGCTGACCCGCCGCTGCCAAAGCTGCCAGCAGTGCCGACGCACCGGGAATCGGCACCACCCGCACACCGGCCTGGTGGCAGGCGCGTACCAGACGATAGCCGGGATCACTGACCAGCGGCGTTCCTGCATCACTGATCAGGGCTCCCTGCTCGCCTGACTGCAAACGGGCCACCAACTCTTCGCTGCGCGCACTTTCATTATGATCATGACAACTGATTAGCCGACTGCGGACTCCCAGCTGTTCCAGCATGCGTTGACTGTGCCGGGTATCCTCCGCAGCCACCCAGTCCACCTCACCCAGTACCGCTATCGCCCGACGACTGATGTCATCCAGATTTCCGATCGGCGTACTAACAATATACAAAGTTCCACTCATATCTGTGCACGACTCAACTGGTGGGGCTCCAATGAAGCGCCTACAATAGCGACTTCATTCTGGTAATACGAACCTCTCGCCATGGAATTCAGAAAGGCCCGTTTGGCAGCCCTGCTTGCTGCCGCAGTCATCGCCGGCTGTTCCACCACAACTCCTCCGCGCACCACGGTTTATGAACAGCCGTCGGCACCCAAGGTTGGCAGCACCCCCTCGGCGCTGTCGGCTGCCCGCAGTCAGCTGGCCACAATGAAAACCGATGCCCGCATCAATGCTGCACTGCAATGGGCAGAGGATTATCTGGACCAGCAACGGGCCGGCGATGCCAGCCAGTTGTTGGCCGATCTGAACCCACAGGTCATGGACAACAAGCAGCGGTTTGCCTGGATACTGCTCAGCGGTCGCGCTCAGCTTGGCGACCAACGACCCGACGAGGCGCTTGGCCTACTGCAAAGCCACCAGAGCGACATCCTTCAATACCCCGCCGAGCAACAGGCCCGGCTGGATCTACTCAAAGCCGACGCCCTGGCCATGAAGGGGGATCTGACCCGCAGCCTTCAAGAACGGGTAGCCGCACACCCTTTATTGGAGGATGACGACCAGGACTACAACCACGGCATGATTTGGCAGCTGCTGATGCAGCTGTCCAATACCGAACTGGCCGATGCCATTGAGGGCAGCAGCGGCGATTTGCGTGGCTGGCTCACCCTGGCACAACTTTACCGGGACCCTATCGCCGACCTGGATGCCCAGGTCAGCCGGCTGAATCAATGGAGCGCCCAGTGGCGCACCCACCCGGCCACCGAGGACGTCCCTGACATTCTGGACGCCCTGGAAAAAGCCGCCAATGAAAAACCCAGCAAGGTTGCCATTCTGCTGCCCACCACCGGCCCTCTGAAAAATGCCGGCAAGACCCTGCAGGAAGGCATTATGACCGCCTACTATCGGCACAAGCAGAACGGCAACCCACCGCTACTGCGCTTCTATGACTCCGGCGGCGACAACATCCTTGCCCTGTATGATCAGGCCATTCAGGACGGCGCCGACTTTGTCCTCGGGCCACTGGCCAAGGACAAGGCAGCCACTATTGCCAAACAGGGCTCCCTGCCCGTTACTACACTGGCCCTGAACTACATTGATCAGGACAACCTGCCCGAAAATTTCTTCCAGTTCGGTCTCGCCCCGGAAGACGAAGCCCGTCAGATAGCCCTGCAAGGTGCTCGCGAAGGCGCCAGCCAGGCAGGCATCCTTTATCCGCAAGGGGAGTGGGGAGAACGGGTTGCCCAGGCTTTTGCTGAAGAATGGCAATCTCTTGGCGGCACAGTAACGGTGACACGCACCTACCAGGAAGGCCCCTCCCTGGGAGATACCGTCAAGGAACTGCTGCTGGTGGCCCAGAGTCAGAGCCGCGGCGAGGCAGTCAGCCGCTTCACCAGCCTCGACATGGATATCCAACCGCGCCGCCGTCAGGACATGGGATTTCTGTTCCTGCTGGCCAACCCCAATCAGGGCCGCCAGGTGAAACCTGCTCTGAATTTTCATTACGCCAAGGATCTACCGGTGTATTCCACCGCCCTGATACACAGCGGCGAGTCCAACCCTCGCCGCGACCAGGACTTGAACGGCGTCCGCTTTGTGGACATGCCCTGGATGCTAAGCAACGAGGACTCCGAGCTGCGCAGAATGACCGAAGAACAATGGCCCGAAGGCCACGGTCGCTACGAGCGCCTGTTCGCCATGGGTATTGATGCCTACCGGCTGCAAAGCCGTCTCTACCTTTTGAGCACCCTGCCCTCCAGTGAGCTGCCCGGAGTCACTGGCCGTCTGAGCATGAAACAACAACGCATCGTTCGCGAACTGGACTGGGGCGTCTTTATCAATGGTGAAGCCCGCGCCCTGCCCAAGGTGTCCGAGCCGGGAAACAACAGCAGGTCCCGTGAAGTTACGGCGCAGTAACAAAGATTCCGGTGGCGAAGCGGAAAAACAGGCTGCACACTGGCTGACGCAGCAGGGACTGGCGGTTGTGGCTCGCAATTTCCGCTGTCGGCAGGGCGAAATCGACCTGGTCATGCAGGATGGCGACACCCTGGTGTTCACGGAAGTGCGCTGGCGCAGTTATCGTAGCCATGGCGGTGCCCTGGCGTCCGTTGATCGCCACAAGCAACGCCGGCTGATCCTGGCGGCCCAGCATTACCTGGCCCGTCACCCGCAATACCATGATCGGCCCTGTCGCTTTGATGTACTGGGAATGGAACCGGACAACAATGACACTGTCCGTTATCAGTGGATACAAAACGCGTTCTACAGCGAGTAACTGAGCCCAATAACCGAACGCGCAGAACAATGAGGTAATTATGAGCGTGGACCGTATCCGGCAACTGTTTGCCGAAAGCATCGAAACCAAAGCCAAGGCCGGCGAAGTGTTACCCACCGTCATCGAAGCGGCTGGTCAGGCCATGGTGGAATGTCTGCTCAACGGCGGCAAGATTCTCACCTGTGGTAATGGCGGCTCCGCCGGCGATGCCCAGCATTTTTCTTCGGAGCTGCTCAACCGGTTCGAGATGGAACGCCCAGCATTGCCAGCGATCGCGCTGACCACTGACTCCTCCACACTCACCTCTATCGCCAACGATTACAGCTATAACGAAATCTTTTCCAAGCAGGTCCGTGCCCTGGGCAGTAGTGGCGACATTCTGCTGGCCATCTCCACCAGCGGCAACTCCGCCAACGTCATCCAGGCCATCCAGGCCGCCCACGACCGGGAAATGCGCGTTGTTGCCATGACTGGCAAGGAAGGCGGTGAAATGGTCAACCTGTATGGCCCCAACGACATTGAGATCCGGGTACCTGCCACCTCCACCGCTCGCATCCAGGAAGTTCACCTGCTGGTGATCCACTCCCTGTGCGACTACATCGACCAGCAACTGTTCGGAGGCCAGTAAATGGCCGCACGCTTCACCCGCTTCAGCTACTTATTGGCCGTTCTTCTAGTGCTGGCCGGCACCGCCGGTTGTGTTTCACTGTCCAAGGGCATGTCCGACCAACCTGTCGACCAGAACCACGGGAAACGCACCTTCGGCGCCTTTATCGAGGACGGCAACATTGAGCGCAAGGTCGCCGTGAATCTGGCTCGTGCCAGCGCTGAGCTAGACGAGTCACGCATCGTGGCGGTGAGCTACAACGGCAACGTCCTGCTTGCCGGCCAGGTGGCAAACGAAGACCTGAAGACCCAAGCCGGCAATATCGCCGAGAAGGTTCGCCATGTACGCCATGTGCACAATGAGCTGCAGGTAGTGGGCTCCAACTCTTTTCTGGCACGCACCAATGACACCTGGCTGACCAGCAAGGTCAAAAGCCGCCTGCTGATCAACGGTGATGCCCCCGGCTGGCGCACCAAGGTGGTCACGGAAAACGGCGTGGTCTACCTGATGGGCCTGCTGACCCGCGCAGAAGCCGATGCGGTGGTCGAGCAGGTACAGAAGGTGTATGGCGTGCAGAAAATCGTGAAGATTATTGAGTATATCGACTGAAGATAGCTTCAAGTTGAAAGTTCAAAGTTGCAAAGCGCGGCACGGTCTCCTGCCAATCGGCTAACGCCCTGCCCGCGCCACACAAAAAACTCCAAATTGACACATGGAGCAGATTGCAGGATTGCATAACGAAAGAGGCCGCACCCAAATCTATGGGCGCGGCCTCTTTCTTTTCAGATCAGCACCTTACTCAGGCGCGTTGCAACTTTTAACTTTCAACTTGCAACTTATTTAACCACCTTCAGATGGCTGACTTTTGCCTTGCTGTCGTCCTTTTCCGGCTCCGGAGGAGTCGGCTCTGGAGGCGGCTCTGCCGGGTCGAAAGCCATGCCCTGACCGTTCTCGCGAGCGAAGACAGCCACCACCGCGTTCACGGGCACCCGCAGGGTCATGGGCATACCCCCGAAGCGGGCAGAAAAAGTGATTTCCTCATTGCCGGCGATAAAATTCGTCACCGCCCGCGGCGCAATGTTCAACACGATTTGACCGTCCTGAACAAAATCTTGAGGCACTTCCACCCCGGGATAGGAAGCATTCACTGCCAGATGGGTCGTCAGGCCGTTATCACAAATCCACTCGTGGATCGCCCGTATCAGATACGGGCGATTGGGAGACATATCGGACATGATTACAGCGGGTTGCGCAGTTCGCGCTCGGCATCTGTCAGGCTGGCCTGAAAGGCATCACGGTCGAACAATCGCTCAGCATAATCCAGCAACGGCTTTACCTGCTTGGCCGGCAGCTCGATACCCAGAGCCGGCAACCGCCACAGAATGGGACCGACCACACAGTCCACCAGGGTAAACTCTTCACTCATGAAGTACGGCAGCTCACTGAAGATCGGCGCAGTAGCAATAATCGCTTCACGCAGCTCCTTGCGACGCTTGTTCAAGCTGGCCTCTTTTTCTTCACCAGCCAGAATCGCATCAACGTGGCCACACCAGTCGCGCTCGACCCGATGAATCAACAGACGGCTATGCGCACGGGCAACCGGATAAACCGGCAACAAAGGCGGATGAGGGAAACGCTCATCCAGATATTCCATGATGACTGTGGACTGATACAACGTCAGCTCACGGTCCACCAGGGTAGGTACTTCGTTGTAAGGGTTCAGCGACGCCAGATCTTCCGGCTTGTTGCTGTTGTCCACATCAACGATATCGACTGTGACCCCTTTTTCCGCCAGCACGATACGCACGCGATGGCTGTAATGATCTTCCGGGGAAGAAAAGAAAGTCATTGAAGAACGCTTGGTCACCACACCCATGGTCGAATCATCTCCGCACAAATAGCTATAACAGAAACAGGGTAACCGCTTACACGGATACCCTGTTCAACGCTGAAAAGGGGCACTAATGGTTAGTGCACGTCTTTCCAGTATTCCTTCTTGAGCAGGTATGCCGGGACAAGCAGAATGCCCAGGAACACCAGTACATACACACCCAGACGCTCGCGCAACGGGCGAACCGGCTCGGCGGTGTACGCCAGGAAATTGGTAAGATCACCCATTTCCTGCTTGAACTCCTCTTCGCTCAGCTCAGCTTCCAGACTCGCCATCACATGGGGCATACCCACGTTCTCGAACACCCGGTTGTTGTAACCGAAGGGACGAGATTCGTCTTCGTAGAAGTTGATCAGGTAGGAATACACCCAATCCTCTGAACGATAACGGGTCACCATGGTGAGATCCGGCGGTGCATTGCCGAACCACGCCTTGGCGTCTTCCGGATCCATGGCTGTACGCATCTGATCACCCACCTTGTCGGTGGTGAAATTCAGCTTTTCCTGTACCAGCTCTTCCGGAATCTCCAGATCTTCAGCCAGTCGACTGTAACGCTGGTACTGCAGACCATGACAGCCCATGCAGTAGTTTACAAACAGCTTGGCACCATTCTGCAGGCTCACCTTGTCCTGCAGATTGACCGGTGCCGGCACTTCATACTCACTCTTGCCACCACCGGCCGCAAAGGCAACCAACGGCAGGCAGCTGAAAAGAACGACCGCTAATTTCTTCATCAGTGACCCCCCGTTACCCGTTCCGGAACCGGCTTGGATTTTTCAAATTTGTGGACAAACGGCATGATCAGCAGGAAATAGCCGAAGTAATAGATCGTACCGAACTGCGCCATCATGGTCTTACCCGGCGTCGCCGGCTGGGTACCGAAATAACCCAGCATCAGGAAGTCCAGCACGAAAATCGCCATGAACAGCTTGCTCAACCAGCCACGATAGCGGATGGAGCGAACCGGGTGGCGATCCAGCCAGGGGATCACGAACAGAATTACGATCGCACCACCCATGGCTACCAGGCCCCAGGCCTTGGAAGACATGATGATATCCAGGGTCGTGGCACGCAGCATTGCGTAGTAGGGACCGTAGTACCATACCGGCGCAATATGGTCCGGAGTCTTCAGCGGGTTAGCCGGCTCGAAGTTCGGTTTCTCCAGCAGGTAGCCACCGCCGTCCGGGAAGAAGAAGATCACCACGGCAAAGATCATCAGGAACACGATCACGCCGGGCAGGTCTTTCACGGTGTAGTAGGGGTGGAACGGAATGCCGTCTACCGGGATACCGTTTTCGTCCTTGTTCTGCTTGATTTCCACGCCGTCCGGGTTGTTGGAACCCACTTCGT
>NZ_JABURH010000176.1 GCF_014762765.1 Alcanivorax sp. | reverse complement strand
ATCAGATTGATGGGGTGAAGGTGCCCCATCAACCATTAAATCCGTATACCCGAAAAACATTCATGGCAGGATGCCATCAACTTCCGGATTCGGCGTCCATGACTCTCGCGCGTTTTTATTCCATCCCCACACTGCTGCAAGGTGCCGCCCTCACCGGGTCGTACGTGCTCACGGGGTTGCTGAGTCTTGACCTGAGCGCCAACGACGGCCTGGCCAGCATGGTCTGGCCGCCGGCCGGCATCGCCCTGGCCGCCATGCTGCTGGGCGGCAACCGATTCCTGCCAGCCATCTGGCTGGGTGGCTTTATCGCCGTCAACGTGACCAGTGGCAGCGTACTGATGGCGCTGCTGTCCGCCTGCGGCACCACCTTCGCTGCGTGGCTGGCACGCACCGCGCTGACGCAACTGCATCCGCAAGACACCCTGTTTGATGGATTGCTACAATCGAGTGGGAGTGACTGGCACTCACAGGCAATGTCTGGCACTGGCTGGCATCACAGCTGAGACTTCAATATCTCGCAGCTGAGCGATAAACTGTATAAAAACACAGTATCGCAAGGATGCGGATCATGCCCCAAGTGGCGGCCAGGATGGCCAGCCGGGACGAGAACACTGGTCGTTACCAGCGTCACCGGCCCGAGCAAACCCTGCTCTATCGGATCGTCGAAGAATACTACCCGACGTTCGCTGCCCATTTGGCGGCGCAGGGCAGGGAACTGCCCGGTTATGTGCAACGCGAGTTTGACGACTACCTCAAATGCGGCCGTCTCGAACACGGCTTTCTGCGGGTGCGTTGTGAGTCGTGTCACGCTGAGCACCTGGTTGCGTTCAGCTGCAAACGTCGGGGCTTCTGTCCTAGTTGTGGCGCACGGCGTATGGCCGAAAGCGCCGCGCTACTGGTCGATGAGGTTCTGCCCGTACAGCCCATGCGCCAATGGGTACTCAGCTTTCCCTTTCAATTGCGCTTTCTGTTCGCCAGCCGGCCGGAGGTCATGGGCCGGGTGTTGGGCATCGTTTACCGCGTCATCGCCACGCATCTGGTCAAGAAAGCGGGCTATACCCACCAAGCGGCCAAGACCGGTGCCGTCACCCTGATCCAGCGCTTCGGCAGTGCACTGAACCTCAACATTCACTTTCACATGCTGTTCCTCGATGGCGTGTACGTTGAGCGTCCCAATGGAACAGCCCGGTTCCTCTGGGTCAGGGCGCCGACCAGCGCCGAACTCACCCAACTGGCGCACACCATCGCCCATCGGGTCGGCCGCTATTTGGAGCGGCAAGGCCTACTGGAGCGGGATGCTGAAAACAGTTACCTGGCCTTGGATGCGGTGGATGAAGATGCGATGACTCCACTGCTGGGGCATTCCATCACGTATCGCATCGCCGTGGGGCCACAGGCAGGGCGCAAGGTGTTCACCCTGCAGACACTGCCCGCCTGCGACCCGGAAGATCAGTTTGGTGACATGCCCGGTAAGGTTGCCGGTTTCTCGCTACATGCCGGCGTAGCGGCCAAGGCCCATTAGCGCAGCAAACTCGAACGGCTGTGCCACTACATCAGCCGCCCGGCGGTGTCTG
>NZ_JABURH010000132.1 GCF_014762765.1 Alcanivorax sp. | reverse complement strand
CGGATGGTCTCATCCGCCTCGGCGCGAGGCTCCGGGTAGCTGACCTCGGTCATGAAAGGGCGTTTGCGATTCAGCCAGTTCTCAATACGGAATCGCGTGGTGCCCTGGGCCACCATCTGGAACTGGCCGTTTTCCTCATTGAGAGCGTGAACCTTGACCAGACAGCCGTATTCCGGGAAATCCTCGTGGGTTACTGAGTCCGGGTCGTTGTCGCCCACATAAACCAGTCCCAGAGACTGGTGCGGTGTCTGGCTGACCCGTTCCAGGGTCGCCTGCCAGCGCTCCTTGTCCAGCATCACCGGCTGCACCAGCCCGGGCATAAAGGGGCGGTGTTGCACGGGGATCAGGTAGATACGCTGGGGTTTCAGCTGGTCGGGCAACGCCAGGCTGCCCGAGGATTGCTCAACAGTATTGGTATCGTCTTGGCTCATAGTGTTGTCACTTCCATTCAGCGTGGAAACAACATGGTGGCGACGGGCGAAAAATCAATTGTTGATGATCAACAGATCCGCACTCAGTGCTTTCGGGGTCTTTGTCCGGCGCTCCACCACACGGGCATCCATCCCGGCATTCTCGCATTTTTCCGCCAGGGCATAGAACGGTGAGCGGCCCGGGTCCGCAATGATCACCTGTTTGACGCCGCTGCGCAGTCCCCGGCGTATCAGGTTGAAAAGCACCGGGGTCAGCTCATCCCAGAAGCAGATATCGGCGCCGGCGATGATATCCACGTCGGCCAATCGCTGTTTAGTGAGTTTTTCGAAGCGGTCCTGCTGTTGGGTGATCTGCACATTGTTTATCTGTGCATGCAGGTCCAGATAGGGAAATACATCCGGATCTGCATCCACGGCTGTGACCCGGCAACCGAAACGCTTGGCCGCAAAGATGGAGAGGGGGCCCCAACCGCAGCCGATATCCATCATATGCTCATCGGCGGAGACTTTTCGGCGGGTCAGGTGGTCCATGATCAGGAAGCTGGAGTTCCAGACCTTGTTGCCGTGAATGGAAGGGGTGTGGTTGGCACGTTTCAGGCGACGGATTTCCCGGTGGCCGGAACGCAGCAGGGTAATGCCGCGAGTGCGAATGGTATGCGGCTCTCCAGCGCGTATAACTGTTCCTGACATAATCGCTCACCAGCGGCAAAGCCAGAAACATTACGGTCAAGCCCGGCGGGATTCAAGCCGTATTATGCAGGCATACTATGGGCGGACGGATTCTGGGTGAATAACCATAATGATTAAAACCTGATGATTAGAGAAAGTATTGCCGGTGTCAGCGGCCTTGCTGCCGGGCGAACCCGATATCTACGAGCCCTGACTGCCATGGCGCGCGTGGGGGCGATATATGCCGGGGGAGTCGGCAAGGACGACCGTCATCAGCGTCATTGCCGCGGGGCTGACATTCTCGCAACCCTGTGTCGCCATAATGGCGCTTTCTGGGTCAAAGCGGCCCAGTTCTTCAGTTGCCGGCCGGACGTATTGCCACAGGAATATATCGAAGCGTTTCAGCAACTGCAGAATGATGCCGCGCCGGTTCCCTTTGCACGTATTGAAACGGCGCTGAAGAAATTCTGGGGCGTTGACTGGCGTGATCAATTTCGCTGGATTGACGAGACCCCGGTGGCGGTGGCATCCATCGCTCAGGTTCATCGTGCCCGTCTTGAGGATGGCACGGATGTGGCGGTGAAAGTGCGCCTGCCCGGGGTAAAGAAACTGTTCGAGCAGGATGCCAAGGTGTTTCAGGTCCTGGCGGCGATTGCTGCCCCCCGGTTTCGGGAGTTCGATTTGAAACAGGCTGTAGAGCAACTGCTGATCATGACCGCTATGGAGCTGGATTTTCGTAACGAGGCAGCTAACACCCGACGTTTTGCTCGCCAGCCTCATCATCCCCGTATCCGCATTCCTGACCTGATTGAGGGGCTGTGCAGCGAGCGCATTCTGGTGACCACTTGGGAGCAGGGGCCGCGACTTCGCAACCATCTGGATGCTCACCCGGAAGAGGCTAAAGATCTGCTCTCGGTATTGTTGACCAGCTACCTGCAACAGGTGACACGTTTCGGGGTCTACCAGGCGGATCCGCACCCGGGCAATTTTTTGGTCAACGACCAGGGCCAGGTAGTCATTCTGGATTTCGGCGCCATCGGCGTGCTGGCCCCGGACGAAGTCCGCCGCTACTCACGGCTGCTCTATGGCCTGATGGGTTTTGAGGGGGACGTGGATATCGGCGAGCTGTTTGTTCAGGCAGGCTTCAAAGGCGGAAGCCCGGAAACACTGAAAGAGCTGGCGCTCTTTGTGCTGACCGACAAGGTCAACCAGCAGGGGCCGGTGGCGGCCATGGGCGAGCTGATGCAGCGGTTCCGTGAAGAGCGAATCAGTATTCCCGATTCCTATATCGGCATCTCCCGGGTACTGATTACGCTGGGTGGCTTTCTGATGAGTTACCAGGTGCCGTTTGACTGGACACCGCCGGAGCAGCGGCAGGTCCAGCCAAGTTAAACCCCTTCTACCAGATCAGGACTCAGCCTGAGCTTCCCGCCAGAATACCCGGAAGGCATCGGCGCTTTTGGTGGGCGCTTCTGCCATAGGGACATGGCCGATGCCATCGAGAATCACCGCTCGAGAGTGGGGCAGCTCCTCAAGAAACACCTCCACATTGTCCACCCCGAGCAGGCGATCTTCCCGGCCCCACAGGACCAGCGCCGGCTGATTCAGATCGGCCAGCTTGCCGGTACCTTCCAGGCTCATGCCCGGGTCGTTGTCCATGTCTTCCCATATTTTGTCGGCTACCGGAGCATTTTCGGCTTTCTTGGCACCCATGATGTCGATGAAAAATTCCGGAATATAAGGAGCATCTTCCATGGCCCACTTGAGGGTGGTGTGGAACTGTTCCGGGCTGCGAGGGATCAAGGGATTGCTGTCGCTGGTAGCCAGGATGGCCTTGAAGTCTTCGGTCTGGCGGGTAAGTCCGGCCGCATCCACCAGCCCCATGGAAAGCACCTTCTCTGGTGCTGCTTGCGCCAGTGCCAGGGTGATGGCGCCGCCCATGGAATTACCGGCCACGTGATAGCTTGGAATCTCCAGGGTCTCCATAAGGATAATCAGGCGCTCTGCCTGGTCTGCCATGGTGTAATCAAGATCCGTGTTGCGGGTGGTTTCGCCATGACCTGGCAGGTCCGGAACCACAAAGTGAAAATCGCCTTCAAGTTCGTTGACGAAGCGTACCCAGTTACTGGAGTCGGCACCGAAACCGTGAATCAACAGGACCGCTGGTTTGTCCTGCTGGCCTTCACTGCGTAGCAGATGCCACTGAATGCCGTCGCTGGTTTCCACGAATTGATCTGTCAGGCCGGCACGACTCTTTTCCAGGCTCAAGCCACTTTCGTAGGCCCATTTTGCCAGTCCGTCGCAGCCAGTAAGGATGATCGTGCTGATCAACAGCAGGCTGAGTTTCAATGAATGCATGAATGAATCCTGTTTGTTGTTTTGCCGACCCACGAGCATAGGGGATTTTGTCGCCTTGTGTCCTTCTCTGCGGGCCAATATCCAACAGGCCCTCTCGAGAGTGACTGAGGGGTTCCCTAGCGGCTTTTCAGATTCCAGACGCCGGCGGCGACAATCAGCAGGGTGCCGATCAGGGTGGTCAGTACCAGGGTTTCGCCCCAGAACATCCATCCTAGTAGTGCGGCCCAGACTACCGAGGAGTAGTTGTAGACACCCACCTGGCCCGGGCGGGCGATTTGATAGGCGGTGGTCATGGCATATTGCCCGCCGGTGGCCACCAGGCCGATGCCGAACAGCCACAGATAATCTGTGCCAACAGGCAAGGTGCTGGCCCAGGGCAGGGGCAGGGCGGAAAACAGGGTGGCGAACAGGGCGAAATAGAAGACTACCCGTTGTGCAGGCTCTGATACTGCCATGCGCCGGATACTCACCTTGGCCACACTCATGATGGCAGCACCAGCCAGTGCCACCCACATCACCGGGTTCACGCTGCCACTGCTCACATCCATGATGACGGCCACACCGGCAAAACCGCCAATAATGGCCAGCCAGGTGCGCAGACTGATCACTTCCCGCAGCCATAACCAGGCCACGATGGGCAGAAAAAACGGCACGGTCATCTTCACCAGTACTGCTTCCGCCAGGGCAATATGCCCGATGGTGTAGAAAAAGCAGAACATGGCGGTGACGCCGGTGAAGCCGCGGATCATGTGCAGATGCAGAAAGCGGGTGCGCAGCTGGCCGAAGCCGCCACGGGAGGCAATGATCGGAATCAGAATCAACAGCCCGAACAGATTGCGGGCAAAGACGATCACCTCGGTATCGAGGTGATCGGACAGGTGCTTGATCATGGCGGCCATCACCGCCAGCAGGCCCTCGCCGAGAACCAGTAGCAGGGCGCCCTTGAGAGGCTGGTCGCTCACGCGATCACTTGCTGACTGGCACCGGAGTGCCCCACAGGTCGTGCTCGTCAGCGTGTTCGATATTGACCTTCAGGCGCTGACCAGGTTTCAGATCGCTTTCCCCGTTGAGATAGACCAGCCCGTCGATTTCCGGGGCATCCGCCTGGGAGCGGGCAATGGCGCCTTCCTCATCCACTTCGTCCACCAGGACTTCCAGAGTACGGCCGATTTTCTTTTGCAGCTTGGCAGCACTGATGCGTGCCTGCACATTCATGAACCGCTCGCGGCGCTCTTCCGCCACGTCCGGGTCCACCGGGTCGGGCAGGGCGTTGGCCGGCGCGCCTTCCACCGGGGAGTAGGTGAAACAACCCACACGGTCCAACTGGGCCTCCTCCAGCCAGTCCAGCAGCATTTCGAAATCCGCGTCGGTTTCACCGGGGAAGCCGGTGATGAAAGTGCTGCGCAGGGTAATCTCCGGGCAGATTTCCCGCCAGCGACGAATGCGTTCCAGGGTGTTTTCGGCATGGGCTGGGCGCTTCATGTTCTTGAGAACACTGGGGCTGGCATGCTGAAAAGGAATATCCAGATAAGGCAGGATATGACCTTCGGCCATCATCGGGATGATGTCGTCCACATGCGGGTAGGGGTACACATAGTGCAGTCGTACCCAGGCACCCAGTTGGCCCAGCGCCTGACACATCTCCAGCATGCGGGTCTTTACCGGCATGCCTTGCCAGAACCCGGTCTGGTACTTGCGGTCTACCCCGTAGGCACTGGTGTCCTGGCTGATCACCAGCAGTTCCTGCACGCCGGATTTCACCAGCCGTTCGGCCTCATCCATCACATCACCAATGGGGCGTGAATCCAGCTTGCCACGCATGCTGGGGATAATGCAGAAACTGCACTTGTGATTGCAGCCTTCGGAAATCTTCAGGTAGGCATAGTGTCGTGGTGTCAGCTTGATGCCCTGAGGTGGGACCAGATCCATAAAGGGGTCATGGGTCTGGCTGGGTGGCACCACCTGGTGAACGGCGTTAACCACCTGTTCATACTGCTGTGGGCCAGTGACGGACAGCACCGAAGGGTGCACCTTGCGAATGGTGTCTTCTTCCACGCCCATGCAGCCGGTGACAATCACTTTGCCGTTTTCGCTAAGCGCTTCGCCAATGGTTTCCAGAGACTCGGCCTTGGCATCGTCGATAAAACCACAGGTGTTGACCACCACCACATCCGCATCGTCGTAACTGGGTGTGACCTCGTAGCCTTCCGTGCGAAGCTGGGTCAGAATACGTTCAGAGTCCACCAGGGCCTTGGGGCAACCCAGGCTGATGAAACCGACTTTACCGGACATAGTGATACCTCGATATTGGCTGCCGTTCGCTGATGGCTGACACTGGCTGGGCGAACGGGGGCGCAATTCTACCGCCGTCACCGTTTTGAAGCCATGCCGCAAGGCTGGCCTATCAGACAGGAGGTTTTTGATGCGCTGTTTTGTCGGCGTACCGGTGACCGGGCCCCTGGCCCGGGAATGCAAGGAGCTTGCCCTGGGGTTGCCGCGTGCCACCCCTCGACCCAATCTGCACCTGACGTTGGCCTTTCTGGGGCAGTGCACCCCGGCTGGAGTGGCCCGGCTGTCTGCAGAATTACGGACGTTGGCCGACCGCTTCGCCGCCTTTGACCTGACCTTTGATCGTTGTGAACCCTTCCCCGCAGAACAGGGTCCATTCCTGGCGCTGACCGCTACCTGTTCAGAGGCGCTCAGCGCGCTGCATGAGGGGCTATGGGAATGTCTTGGCCGACAGGGCATTGACCGCGAACAGCGGGCCTTTCGCCCGCACATTACCCTGGCGAAGCCGGGGCTGGCCCTTGCGGCACAAGCCGGTGACTGGCAATTGACCGTAGACCAATTATGTCTGTATCAGAGTGAGTTGATCCAGGGGGAGGTTCCTACCTATCGGCCTCTCTCCCAGCACCCTTTGGCGGGGTGACAGGAATCGGAATGAGGGATTGCCGGTTGAATTTTTCCTCGGCACCTGCAAGGTTGGAGCCTCTGCAAAACCGGACCCAAGGAGTCTTACCATGGAGCTAGTCAGTAACAGTCTCACCGATCAGGCTCCCATAGCTGAAAAGTTTGCCTTTGCGGTGATTGACCCGGACAACCATGTGGCCTTGTCCAGCAACATCAATCCTCATCTGGCCTGGAAAGGCGAGCCTGCGGGAACCCGCTCCTTCGCGGTAATTTGCCATGACCCGGATGTGCCAAGTGCCGGGGACGATGTAAACCAGGAAGACCGGGAGGTGCCAGCGGACCTGCCGCGTGTGGATTTCTATCACTGGACCCTGTTCGACATTCCTGCTGACCAGAGCGAAATCATGGAAGGTAGCCATTGCCAGGGAGTCACCCCGCGTGGCAAGTCCGGACCGTCAGCCCCCCAGGGGCTGCGACATGGTCTCAATGACTACACCAGCTGGTTTGCCGGCGATGGAGATATGGAAGGGGACTATTTTGGTTATGACGGACCCTGTCCGCCGTGGAACGATAGTATCGTCCATCGCTATGTTTTTACTGTCTATGCTCTGGATGTGGACAGGCTGCCAGTGGCAGACGACATGAGCGGCGGTGCCATTGTGGCAGCCCTCGAGGGGCATGTGCTGGACAAGGCCAGTATCACGGTCAGTTATACACTGAACCCTCGACTGGCGGACTGAACGTGCTACGAGCAGACACAAAAAAGGCCGCTTTCGCGGCCTTTTTTGTAGGTCCTCAATGAAAAGGACCTGAATTGGTCGGAATAGCAGGATTCGAACCTGCGACCCCTACGTCCCGAACGTAGTGCTCTACCAGGCT
>NZ_JABURH010000104.1 GCF_014762765.1 Alcanivorax sp. | reverse complement strand
GTTCCAGACGGAGAAGCTGTGTAAGCAGTATTGGCCACAGCAGAATCCACGAACTGCCCAGAGCGAACCTCTCCGCCTCCTCCGGCATCACCGCCATCATTGTTGGTTCCTCCACCAGAGGAGCTACCGCCACCTCCTCCGCAAGCATATAGAGCAGTCGTTACACAAATCAGAGCTAGAGCTTTCAACTTAGAATTCATTTCAGTCCCTTTGTATTATCAAAATCGCAATCCCGCCACCTTCCGTGAACAGGCTCACACATTCTGCCGGGCCAAAGTCACATATTCAAATTGGATATACCGGGATTCTGAAACGTCATGGATGGATTAGAGATGCACAGGAAAGGCCTTTAAAGGCATGACAGGAGAGGTCGGAGACAACAGAAAGGGGCGCTACAGGCCATTCAGGAGGCTTTTCAGGGCTTTACGTCCCCATCCTAGCCCATCAATCCTGCCATCACCGTTTTGCTACAAAATTTTGCTACAAATCCAAAACGAAAAAGCCCCGCAACTCATTGAATTACGGGGCTTTTCTTTATATGGCGGAGAGGGCGGGATTCGAACCCGCGATACGGTAACCCGTATGGTTCCTTAGCAGGGAACTGGTTTCAGCCACTCACCCACCTCTCCGGAATGCGGTCATATTGTCAGTCTGGAATGTGGGCTCTTGTGGGCCTGTTTCCAAACTCGCCGCGCATCATAACGATTTTGCGGAGAAAATACAGCCCAAAAATCAGGCAGACTCACCGTCTGATGATTTTTCGTGCTGAATCCGCTGGTAGATTTCTTCCCGATGCACGGCAACCTCTTTCGGCGCATTCACACCGATGCGAACCTGGTTACCTTTTACACCCAGAACAGTCACGGTGACTTCATCACCTACCATCAGGGTCTCACCAACTCGACGCGTAAGAATTAACATAATGATCCCTCCTGGGGTCCTTCAATTTCCGTGAGCGCATGCCGTACCTGAAGCTCTCGGGTTGCCGTCCTTGACGACTCCTTGGTCGGGACCATTTACCCACCCCTGGCACGGGGGCGGTAGTATGCCTGAAGCGGTTTCGTAAGTCTCGCCGTGAAGGGGGGCGAGACCAACCGGTCGTCGCCCCGTACCTACCTGGCAGTATGTGGATCAGCTTGAGGGCTGATCCAGTTCAAACGCGGAGTGCAGAGCACGCACCGCCAGCTCCAGGTATTTCTCGGCAATCACTACGGACACCTTGATTTCGGAGGTGGAGATCATCTCGATGTTGACCCCTTCGTTGGCCAGGGTTTCAAACATCTTGGAAGCTACACCAGCGTGGGAACGCATGCCCACACCCACCAGGGAGACCTTGGCAATCTTGTCATCGCCGATGATTTCCGGGTTACCCAGCTCTTCGGAGGCCTTGCGCAGGGCTTCCTGGGCACGGGCGAAATCGTTGCGGTGCACAGTGAAGGTAAAGTCGGCGGCACCGTCTTTACCCACGTTCTGCACGATCATGTCCACTTCGATGTTCTCTGCACTCACCGGGCCGAGGATTTTGTAGGCAATGCCCGGGGTATCCGGGGCGCCACGCACGATGATTTTGGCTTCATCACGGGTAAAGGCAATTCCGGAGATTACCGGCTTTTCCATATCAACCTCGTCGTCGACGGTAATGAGAGTTCCAGGACCATCCTGGAAGCTGGACAAGACACGCAGCGGCACATTGTATTTGCCGGCGAATTCCACGGAGCGGATCTGCAGGACCTTGGAGCCCTGGCTGGCCATTTCCAGCATTTCCTCAAAGGTAATGCTGTCCAAACGGCGAGCGTTATCCACCACCCGTGGGTCGGTGGTGTAAACACCATCCACATCGGTATAGATCTGACACTCGTCGGCCTGCAATGCTGCGGCCAGAGCCACGGCGGTGGTATCGGAGCCGCCACGGCCGAGAGTAGTAATGTTGCCGCCAGCATCGACACCCTGGAACCCTGCCACTACCACAACGCTACCGCCATTCAGATCGGCGCGTACTTTCTTGTCGTCGATCTCTTCGATACGGGCCTTGGAGTGGACACTGTCCGTGCGCAGGGGAATCTGGCTGCCGGTGTAGGAGCGGGCATTGATGCCCTGCTTCTGCAACGCCATGGACAACAGGGCAATGGTGACCTGTTCGCCGGTGGAGACCAGCACATCCATCTCGCGCGGTGAAGGGTTATCGCTGACACCTTTGGCCAGCTCGATCAGGCGGTTGGTTTCGCCGCTCATGGCGGATACCACCACGACCACCTGGTCGCCCCGTTTATGGAAGCCTGCCACCTTCTCGGCGACGGCTTGAATGCGGTCGACTGTACCCACTGAGGTACCGCCGTATTTCTGCACTATAAGGGCCATAAAGTCGCTTTATCTGCAAAAAAGAGCGCGTAACCTTAGCAGAAACGCGCCGGGATTTCATGTTGAGGGCTGAGCCGTGGTCTTGACCGCGGCTTACGCCCCCTGCTCGGACACCCAGTTTTTCACGCTTTCCAGGGCCGCCGGCAGGGCTGCAGGGTTATTGCCCCCGCCCTGGGCCATGTCCGGGCGGCCACCGCCGCGACCGTCCACCTGCTCGGCCACATGCTTGAGCAGATCACCGGCCTTGAAGCGGTCGGTGAGATCCTTGGTGACACCCGCCACCAGGGCCACTTTATCGCCATCCACGGCAGACAGCAGGATAATCGCCGAGCCCAGCTTGTCTTTCAGCTTGTCCATGGTGACCCGCAGGGTCTTGCCATCGGCACCGTCCAGCTGGGTCGCCAATACCTTCACTCCGGCGATTTCCTGCACCTCATCGGTGAGGTCGCTGCCGGCACCGCTGGCCAGCTTCTGCTTGAGACGCTCGATTTCCTTTTCCAGCTCGCGCACTTTCTGCGCCTGGTTGCGCACCCGCTCGGCGGCGTTGTCCGGCGTGCTTTTCACCGTGGACGCGATCTCACTGAGCGCCCGCTCCTGCTGACGCATCACGCTCAGGGCATGCTCACCGGTAACCGCTTCGATGCGGCGTACACCGGCAGCGGCGGACGCTTCCAGGGTAATCCGGAACAGGCCGATATCGCCGGTACGACTCACGTGGGTTCCGCCACACAGCTCCTTGGAGAAACCGTCGCTGCCCATGCTGAGCACGCGCACCTGATCATCATATTTCTCACCAAAGAGAGCCATGGCGCCGGCTTCCCGGGCGGCATCAATATCCATCAATTCGGTGGTCACCGGAGTGTTGGCCAGAATCTGGCGATTGACCAGAATCTCGATCTGTTCGCGCTGGGCTTCGCTCACGGCTTCACCATGGGAAAAGTCGAAGCGCAGATAGTCGGATGCCACCAGAGAGCCTTTCTGCTGTACATGCTCACCCAGCACGTCACGCAGGGCGGCATGCATCAGATGAGTGGCGGAGTGATTGCGCATGATGGCGCGACGACGCTCCACATCCACGTAGGCGGAGACTTTCTCGCCCACCTTCAGGCTGCCGCTTTCCACCTTGCCCAGGTGCACATGGGCCGCCTGACGCTTCTTGGTATCGGACACTGCGAAACGGTTATCGCCCTGCACCAGGAAACCACTATCGCCCACCTGACCGCCGGACTCGGCATAAAATGGCGTGCTGGCCAGCACCACCATGCCTTCCTCACCCGCCTGCAGGGCATCAACCGCTTCGCCGTCCTTGAACAGGCCGACGATCTTGTCGTCGTCCGCCAGTTTTTCGTAACCGGAGAAATCGGTCACCGCCTCGATATTGAGTCGGTCACTGTAATCATTGGCAAAGCTGCCAGCGCCTCGGGCACGCTCACGCTGGGCTTCCATGGCTTTTTCAAAACCGGCCATGTCCACCGTCAACTCCCGCTCACGGGCCACATCGGCGGTGAGATCCGGAGGAAAACCATGGGTGTCATAAAGATTGAACAGCACCTCGCCGGGCAGCTCCTTGCCATCCAGCTCGGCAATGGCCGCTTCCAGCACCTTCATGCCGGCGGCCAGTGTGCGACCGAACTGCTCTTCTTCCGCCAGCAACGCCTTCTCGATACGGGCCTGTTCTCGAACCAGCTCCGGATAGGCCTCACCCATCTGTTCTACCAATGCACCCACCAGGGTGGAGAAGAACGGCTTGTCCTGACCCAGCTTATGGCCGTGGCGCAGGGCGCGACGGATGATGCGGCGCAGCACATAGCCACGGCCTTCATTGGACGGTATCACCCCGTCACAGATCAGGAAGCTGGCGGAACGGATATGGTCGGCAATCACCCGCAGGGATTTCTCTTCCATATCCTGGCAGCCGGTGGCGTTTGCCGCCGCCTGCAGCAGCGCCTGAAACAGATCAATCTCGTAGTTGGAATGCACGCCCTGCAGCACCGCCGCGATGCGTTCCAGGCCCATGCCGGTATCCACGCTCGGCTTGGGCAGCGGCTTCAGCTCGCCGTCCTGCTGACGATCGTACTGCATGAACACCAGATTCCAGATCTCGATATAACGGTCCAGATCGTCATTCTCGGACCCCGGGGGACCACCGGGCACATCTGCCCCATGGTCATAGAAGATTTCGGAACAGGGGCCACAGGGGCCGGTGTCACCCATCTGCCAGAAGTTGTCTTCGTCCAGACGGGAGAAACGCTCGGCGCTGACGCCCATTTCCTTCAGCCAGATATCCGCCGCTTCGTCATCGGACACATGCACGGTGACCCACAGGCGCTCTTCCGGCAGGCCCAGAGTACCGGTGAGGAATTCCCAGGCGAACTTGATGGCTTCACGCTTGAAGTAGTCGCCGAAGCTGAAGTTACCCAGCATCTCGAAGAAGGTGTGATGCCGCGCCGTATAGCCCACGTTCTCCAGGTCGTTATGCTTGCCGCCAGCGCGTACGCAGCGTTGGGAGCTGGTGGCACGGGTGTAATCCCGGGACTCACGGCCCAGAAAGACATCCTTGAACTGGTTCATCCCCGCGTTAGTGAACAGCAGCGTGGGGTCGTTATGGGGCACCAGCGAGGAGGACGGCACCTTGGCGTGCCCTTGGCTGGCGAAGTAGTCCAGGAAGGCCTGGCGTAGTTCAGCACTCTTCATAGGAGAAACATTATCGGCTGGCTATCAGAGAGCGCCGAGTATACCGCCCCCAAGGCCCGGTTGCGATGGGGAAAAAGCAGTTGCAAGAGGCAAGTTTCAAGTTGCAAAGCGCGACGAAACTCACCGGGTTTTGGCAAGCCATGCCCGCGCATTATCGCTGGGCGCGGGCATGGCGCCTCCAAACCTTAGAAGGCTGCACGCGTTGCAACTTGAAACTTGTAACTTGACACTCAGCCCTTAATCGCCGCCGCCAGACACACCGCCAGCACCATCACCAGCAGAATGCGCTTGAGTACTCTGGGGGAAACCCGGTGGGCGAAGCCTACGCCCAGGCGCACGCCCAGCAAGGTGCCCGCCGCCACCAGCAGGCCCGGTAGCCAGGCCACCTGGTCGCGGGCCACAAAAATGCCCAGGGCCAGCACGGTAAAGCTGCCGGTAATGGCCAGCTTCAGGGCATTGCCTCGCAGCATGTCATAGCGAAGCTGCCCTACCAACACGGCGATCAACACAAAACCCACCCCCGCCTGTACAAACCCGCCGTAGGCTCCACAGAAGAACAGCCCCAGCCAGCCAGCGACAGAATCATTGGGCTGCAGCGGCAGCTCGTCCGCTGCCGGCGACAGTTGATTGGGTTTGAACACCATGATCAGGGCCACCACCACCAGAGTGGTCAGCAACACCGGTTTGAGAATGCTTTCCGGCAAATAGGAGGCTGCCAGAGTGCCTACCAAAGTGCCCAGCAAACAGGGAACCAGAATGGCTGGCAGCGGCTTGAACGGCATGGTGCCGCGCTTGTTGAACTGGCGTACAGCCTCCACGCTTTGTATCAGCACCCCCACCCGCATGGTGCCGTTGGCCATCGCCGCACTCATGCCGCTGAGCATCAACAGCGGCAGAATCAACAGCCCACCGCCGCCGGCCAGTGTATTGATAAAACCGGCTAATACACCGGCACCCAGCATGGCCGCCGCCAGCCAGGGGTCAGTCAGGTATTCCATTGGAGGTCTCACTCAAGCCGCGAAAGCGAAGGATACGCCTTGAACCGAATTCAAACCAAGAGGCAAATTACCCTGGGATCAGCTCCCTCGACCACAAACCGGCACCGTTGGCGCTTTGCGCGTAAAGCGAAGACTTCAGCAGGCACCGGGGTTCATTCTTCCCTTCGCCTTGCGAGCAAGGCTCCAACGAAGTAAGGAATGCAGTGATGGGGAACACGAAGCCAAGGACGTACTACAGCTCATCCTCCGGAGAACAATCCAGTGCAGCAAAGCTCTGTTCGGCACTGAAACCGCGCTGTTGCAGGAACCTGAGCTGGCGGGCTTTTTCTTTCTGGTCCTTACCCGGGTGCTGACGAAAACGTCTGGCACGCACCTCTCTGGCAAGCGCAAACCAGTCCACCTCGGCCTCAGCCAAAGCCTGAGCGATCAGTTCGTTATCCACGCCTTTTAGCTGCAGCTCCTGACGAATTCGCAGGGCGCCCTGTCCCCGCTCGATTCTGGAGCGCACAAAAAAACCGGCAAATCGCCGGTCATCAATAAAGCCATGCTCTTCACACCAGGCCAGCACCGCAGGCAGTGCCGCTTGCTCACCGACCTTCCGATAGAGCTTGGTTTCCAGCTCCCGGCGGGCATGATCCCGACGCGCCAGCAGGCTGACAGCCCGCTGGCGCAGTTCGGATTCAGTGAGCGATTCACTCATTGCCGGCTTCGGCTTCCTCTTCCTTGGCAGCCGGCGCCTCAGCGGGGTCAGGCAGCAGGCGTGCACGAATTTCCTGCTCGATTTCCTCGGCAATGGCCGGGTTCTCACGCAGGAATTCACAGGCGTTCTGCTTGCCCTGGCCAATCTTGTCACCCTTGTAGGCATACCAGGCACCGGATTTGTCCACCAGGCCCTGCTGCACACCCAGATCCAGCACTTCACCCAGTTGGTTGATGCCCTGACCGTAAAGAATCTGGAACTCGGCCTGACGGAACGGCGGCGACACCTTGTTCTTCACCACCTTCACACGGGTTTCGTTACCGGTGACTTCGTCGCCCTGCTTCACCGCACCGATACGACGGATATCCAGGCGCACGGAGGAGTAGAACTTGAGGGCGTTACCACCGGTGGTGGTTTCCGGGTTGCCGAACATCACACCGATTTTCATACGGATCTGGTTAATGAACACCACCAGGGTGTTGGCATTTTTCACGTTACCGGTGATCTTGCGCAGAGCCTGGCTCATCAGACGAGCCTGCA
>NZ_JABURH010000150.1 GCF_014762765.1 Alcanivorax sp. | reverse complement strand
CTGGGCCTGGCACTGCAAGCCGCCCTCAGCACCCAATCCGCCACCCCCATGGGCAACCTGGCAAAAAGCCTCTACGCCGCCCATGGAAACCATGGCTATTCTGAAAAAGACTTTTCCAGTATCCAGCGGTTTTTTCGGCACAAGAATGAATCCAATTGATAATGGAGAATTGAAAATTGATAACGAAACACAAAAGCCGCGCAATGATATGTGCGCGGCTTTAATCGTTTCAGCGACTCAGGCCCTAAATCGCGCGTTATCAATTATCCATTATCAACTATCAATTATCGTCCGCTTGCCAAAGCCGATCAGGCTCATGCCCCAGAAATCGAGGACGCCGTTTCCTGGCTGCATAAGGTTTGTTGCAGGCGTTGTCGCGCCGGTTGAACACGAAGAACACATTGCTGCGCGGATCCGGTGACATATTGGCGTTGGAGCCGTGCAGGGTGTTGCAGTCAAACAGCAGCAGGCTGCCAGCCGGGCCGGTGGGGGCCTCGATGCCATAGCGATCTATCATTGTCGTCAGCGCGGCTTCTGAAGGTATACCGATCTGTTGGGTCTTCAGTGATTGCTTGTGGTGGTCGTCCGGTGTGGGGCCTACACAGGGAATAAAGTGTTTGTGGGACCCGGGGATCAGCATCAGCGGTCCGTTGAAGGGATGATTGTCCGTCAGAATGATGGAGGCGCTTACCGCATGCATCTCTGGCATTCCGTCTTCTGCATGCCAGGTTTCAAAATCTGAATGCCAGTTGAATCCATTTCCCTTGAAGCCAGGTTTGTAATTGATGCGGGACTGATGCACATAGTGGCCACCGCCGAGGATCTGCTCCACTCGTTGGGTCAGTCGCGGATCGCGGGCCAGGTGCTGGAATGCCCGGTGCAGAAAATGCACGGCAAACACGGAACGGATCTCCTGGCTGCCCGGCTCGGTGATAGTGAAAGGTTTGTCACGGTAGTCTTCGCGATTGAGCAGCTCGCTCATAGCTTTGGTCAGCGTGGCCACCTCGTCAGACGGCAGAAATCCGGGCTCGAAAAGAAAACCGTTTTTCTCAAATCGATCCAATTGCTGGTCGGTCAACGGGCCGGGCAGGTGGCGGCCTTTTACCGTGTGCTCCCGGCGCTCGCGCCAGGGTTGTTCCGGGTGCTGGTGAAGCCGGGTGGGGTAGGGATCGGCCTGTATCGGGGCCGGGCAAGTCAGATTCTGCGCTGACATCAAATCACCTCCGCGATCTAATCCACAGTTCAGAAACAGCCTTGCTAAAAGGCGTTCAGTGTCATCATCTCCTGTTGGCGACCTGGGCACTCGAACAGCCGCCATCGGGCCAGACGGCAAAAAAACTGGCGCAGTGCATCAAGTCGAGTCCGTTGCTCAAATAATCCGGCAAGAAGAAAGGCCGGGGTGCGTGAAGATAAGGGTTATAACGGGAGTTTCAACCCTTGTGTGGGAAGTTGTCGGGCAATAGCGTTGTCCGTATTGCACATGGTTAACTCACCCTGCCTGGCCCGGGAGATGCGTTTCGTCTCAACGTGGAGATAGCAGTTGGCGAACGCCATGCCTAAGTCCATATCCGCCAGCATGCTTATCAACTAGTAGTCATCGTGCATACGCCACCATTGGTAGGGCTCGCTTTGTGGCCAGCCACCGGGCGAATCTTCCCACTGTTCCTGGCGGCCGTACGGGGTGATATCCAGCAGCCGGAAATGGGTATCGAACAGTTCTCCGCCACGGTCGGTACTGAAGTAGGTGCGGTAGACCAGGTTGTCGTCGTCGCGAATAAACACGTTGATGGCAAACCCCTTGCCGGCGCCGAACGCATCCGCGAAACGACGCTGATGGTCGGTATACCAGGGCGCCTGCCAGTGCATACGCTTTTGCAGTGCCAGGATCTCGTGTTGCGGTGCCGGGGAGGTGAACACGAACGTCGTATCCCTGGCGTTGACGTGGGCAAGATTGTGGCCAATGTTGTCCATCACCATTGAGCAACCCTCACAGGGGGTGGCGCCGGGCTCGAGCATTGCGCAATAGACAATCAGCTGCCGGCGTCCCTCAAACAGATCCACCAGACCCACCTCACCATGCGGCCCGGTGAAGGTGTAGTTGTCTTCCACGGGCACCATGGGTAACCGGCGGCGTTCGGCAGCCAGTTCGTCCTGCATCCGGGTCAAGGCTTTCTCCCTGGCAAGCAGGGCCTGTCGAGACGCTTCCCACTCTTGAGGGGAGGCGATTGGCGGAAGCGCAGTTTTTTTCGAGGTCATGAGGGCGACTCCTTTCGTTCAGAGGTATCTATTTCATGATCGAACGGGCCTGGCCGATTTCGACAAGATCCTGACTCTGGCAGTGTAGGCATTTGGCGTGGCCGGTCAAAGGGCGCTACCGTGTTGAAAAAAGGCGTTAATGCTTTTCGAAGGGAGGGGAAAGCGGTGGCAATGTGTCGGTAAAACACCGGACTGTGATGCAGTACGAAAACACCGGTGAGCGGCGCAAGGCCACTCACCGATACCGCAATCAGGCAATATTGTTGATGCGCGGGCCTTCGCGGAACAGCTGATCCAGCTCGCCTTGGTAGTAGGCTTCCACCCGCGGGTTCATCACGGCTTTCCACAATGGCGGCACCATGGCCAGCAACATCATGGCGGAATAACCGGCTGGCAGTTGCGGGCTCTCGTCATAGTGGCGCAGCACCTGGTAACGACGCTTGGCATAGGCGTGGTGGTCGCTGTGGCGTTGCAGTTGGAACAGCACCAAATTGGTCACAAGGAAATTCGAGTTCCAGCTGTGTGCCGGGGTGACCCGTTCATAGCGACCGGTCTGCAGTTGGCGACGATGCAGGCCGTAGTGTTCGATGTAGTTGACGATCTCCAGCGCCAGCGCCGCAAAGAAACTCTGGCCGACAAAAAACAGCACTCCCTGCCAACCCCACAGGACACCGAAGGCTACCGCAAACAGGAAGGAGATGCCGTACCACCAGATCAGCTCGTTATGAATGCTGATGTTGTTCTTGCCCTTGCGTTCCAGGTACAGCTTTTCCAGTTTCCACGCATTCTTGAAATTGCGCACAAACGCCTTGGGCAGAAAATCATACAGAGACTGGTTATAGCGGCTGGAAGACGCATCATCCGGGGTGGACACATGCACATGGTGACCACGCACATGCTCAACCTTGAAGCCGCCGTAGGTCACCGACGACAAAAGCAGGCCGCCCATCCAGTTTTCCACCTTGGGGTCCTTGTGAATCAGCTCGTGACCCAGGTTGATAGCGATCATGCCGCCAAGCAGACCGATGGACATGATCCAGCCGAGCATGCCGGCCGAGGAATAGTCATTGCTGACGAACACATGGCCGGCATAGAACAGCAGGCCCAGCCAGGCCACGGCCAGCAGCAGGGGCAGGGCGCGGTAGCTCTTGTCCTGGGACAGTTCGGGGACCTGTTTTTCTTCATCCGGGTTCACCGGGTCCTTGCCGACCAGGTAATCCACCACCGGCACCAGAATGAAGAACACCGCCAGAATCATCCAGGCCCAGAGATTCTGGGTACCCTGCTCACGACCCACCAGCGCGGAAAACGGCACCATGGGAAGAAAGAGCATCCAGCAGGCCAGGTAGCCCCATTTTTTCAAACGCAACAAGGTATCAGGATTGATTTTTTCCAACATGATAATGCCTCGCATAATGCTGTGCAGATCACTGCAAGATGACGTTGAAAGAAAAGAAATAATCGATCAGATCATTCGACGGGATTGACGCATTCCGCTCGGGACGGATTGCCCTTGCAGCGCACCTTGCGCAGCAGGCTCATCATGTCCTTGTTGTAAACGCCCTGGTTGGCCAGATCGATACGGGCCTGGCGAAACATTTCGTCGTAACGAGTAGTTTCTGCATCAGAAATATTGATCCACCACTTTTCATTCACTTCGCCGTCGGCGTTGTTGATGATGCGCATGGCACGATCAAACTGGCCGGCCAGATACTTACGGGATTGATCGGCAAAATCTGCGGGGAAAAGATCCTTGCGAAGAATCAGCTGTGCACTCAATTGGCCGAGCACCAGATCAATGATGCCGCCGTCCGGCTGCATGCCCTTGTACAGTTCCAGGGCGGAATAACCGAAGATGGGAGCGAAGCAGGTATCCACGGAACCGTTGTTGAAACGAGTGGAGAAGTTGGTGATATCCGACATCACCGGTGACATGCCCACACGCTTGGCCATGTTCGCCTCGGCCACATCGTATTCCAGCACCGCAATGGATTTTCCCGCCAGTTCTTCCACCGTATCGATGCTGTTGTCCTTCACGAACAGATAAGCTGCGCCCATGGGCACCAGGCCGCCGAACTCATAGGGGCCGGACACCAGATGTGGGTTTACCTTGGGGTTACCGCTGGCCAGGATCGTCACCACCATGCGCATGGCATCGTAGTCGGGGATGGCGCCGATGGAATCCATGCTGCCTGTATAGCTGATGAACTGACGGCCACGGATGCCGGTAAGCAGGGCGCCATCGCATTGCTTCGCCTTCAAATCTTCGGCGGCAATTTTCTCGTCGGTATAGGGCTTCAATTCAATGTCCACGCCCCAGCCGAGCGCGGCGGTCTTGAAATCCTTCATGATGCCGTAGAAATCACCGTTGGCACCGACCAGATCGAAAACGCAGAGTGTGCGTTTGTTGCCAATGCTGGCGTGAGTGCTGTTGGCGAAAAGGGCCGTGGAAACCACGAGAAAAATAATAAATTGTTTTGCATATCGCATGATGTTCTCCCTGATGAAAGGCAGCCAATACGTAAGGTTTTATTGTGCTTTGTTACCTTCCTGTACCGTTGTCGTGCTCGGGGTTTGAGCAGTGGAGATCTATGCTAGATATGCGACCGGTGCTGGGGTAGGTTGTCTGTAGACAGATGGGGGTCATTTTTTGACAATGCGAATTTTCGGATCTTGCCAGCCATGAACCAGCCGATGGAATGGGCACTGTCCATCAACTATCTCCGCCAGGTGGCAGACCAGCTCACGGAGATGGGGATCGACGTTGCTCCCTGGTTGGCTTCTCATGAGCTGTCGCTGGCCGATCTTGAACAGGCCGATACCAGCGTTCCCTGGGAGGTGGTCCGAGCCCTGTTTCTGGAAGCGGAAGCGATCACCGGAGAATCCGCCCTGGGTCTGATGGTGGGCGAGCGGCTGCGCATCAATAATCATGGCATGGTCGGCTATGCAGCCATGAACAGTGGTTCTGTCCGCCAGGTGGTGGAATTACTGGAGCGGTTTATTCCCCTGCGTATCAACCTGGTCATGGTCAGCCATCAGATGGAGGGCAACTACCTGAATCTGCAGATACGGGAATTGCTGCCGCTGGGTGAGGTGGGGCCCTTCCTGCTGGGGGCCGTGGTGGTGGCGGTAAAGAACGTGCTCGACTTCATTACCCTGGGCAACTGTCAGGTGGCTGAGGCCAGCTTTACCTTTGCGGAAGCCTTCGACCGGGAACTGGTCCGCTCCCTGTTTCGCTGCCCTGTACGCTACAGCCAGGGCTGGACCGGCCTGTCCCTGCCGCTGGAAGTGGTGGATCAGCCCCTGAGAACCGCCGACCCGGCCGCCTTCGAACATGCGGAAAAACTCTGCGAACGGGAATTACAGAACCTGGTATCGGATGCGTCCGTATCGGCACGGGTGCGCCGACTGATGCTGGCCAAACAGGTGAACTTTCCCTCACTCACCGTCACCGCCCGCATCCTGCACATGACCCCGCGAACCCTGCACCGCCGGTTGCTGGATGAAGGCACCTCGTTCCAGGAAATCCTCGACGAAGTCCGCCACGCCCTGGCCATGGAATACCTGAAAAGCCAGCACATGACCATTCAGGAACTGGCCTACACCCTGGGCTACGGCGACACCGCCAACTTCCGCCGCGCCTTCAAACGCTGGACCGGCGTAGCGCCGTCGTTTTTCCGGGAGGGGAATGAAAACTGACGAAACAGTCAGGCGCGCTTTCTGGCCACAATAAAGACAGACAGGCTGTCCGGCTGCCATTCATGGTCGATATCAAAGCCAGCCCGAGCCAGCATGGCGAGCAATCCTTTCTTGCCAAAGCGACTCACATGGGGTGCAAAACCCAGTGCCTGCATCAGCGGAATCAGCAGGCGCCAGTGCAGCTTCATGTCATCGGCCAGCACCGTGTTGGAAACGAAAACACCGCCGGGTTTCAGCAGGGAACTCACTCGGGAAATAGCTGCTTCAGGATCTTCCACCAGGTGTAGAATATTCAGCCCCAGCACCGCATCAAAACTTTCCGGCGTCAGCGAAAGGCTATCCAGCGTACCCTGCTGAAAACGGATATTATCAATGCCTCCATCACGGGCTTTTGCCTCTGCGATCTCCAGCATCTTTGCCGACACATCCGTTGCAAGAATATCCCGGACGAAGGGCGCGTGAAGAATGGCGGTGCTGCCGGTGCCGCAACCGAATTCGAACACAGACCAGTCCGGCTGAAAGTAATCCCGGGTAATCGCCAGTTTCTTCTGATAGCTCGCTTCATCCTTGACCGGGCTTTTGGCATAACGGGCCGCCGCCTTGTCCCAGAACTGTTGTGCGCTTTTCATGTGTCAGCGTCCTTGCTGTAAATGCGGTGCTTTATGTCTTTCCCGGCTTATACAGGCCGAGAGCCATGAATATCGTAAGCGGTAAACGCCCGCTCCAGAAGCCCAAGCCGCTTAGCGGCTTCTCGCCACGGCACGATATGTGGCGCCACCAGATGGGTATCCAGAGAGCCATTGTCTGGCCAGAGTTCGGAAAAGCGAATCAGACCGGGATCAAACATATCTTCCGCCACATCGTAGGCGAGGCAGCCGTCAAGATTGCGCGTGGCATCGACAAAGGTCTTGAGATGGGGCCTGACGGCGTCCATGGATTCGGGAGGGAAGCGGAGGGTGCCGAAAACGGCGACGGTTTCTTTCATGGTTATCCTGAGGTCTGGCGGTGCATCTTTCAGGCGCTCGCATGTTCCGTGAGCATTTCCTGCAGGCGACTTTCCAGCCTGGCATGGAAGGCATCGACGGCTTCAGGATCATCGTCTGTGCCATTGTCAGGCGGTGACATCGGCGCATTCAGGTAGTGAACCAGTTTGGCCGGCTTGGGAATGAGGGTGCCGTACTTGCCAAAGATAACCGGGGCGGCCAGCCTGTAGCGGTTGTACACCCAGTCGGTCACCGGGTTCGGTACCACGTGATAAATGTCATCCGCTGCCGGGCAGGCGGAGAGAATAACCGGGGCGCCGGTACGCATGGCCAGTTTTGCAAACCCCTTTCTGTCACGGATGTCCAGCTGATATTTCTGGCTGCTGGGCCGCAGTGCTTCACGCATGCC
>NZ_JABURH010000191.1 GCF_014762765.1 Alcanivorax sp. | reverse complement strand
TGGCCACCAGCGGCAGCATCACGTTGAGCTGGAAGTTGCCGCTCTGGGCCGCCACCGCATTGGCCTGGTCCAGCCCCATCACCTGGGCCGCCACCATGGTCACCGATTCGCAGATCACCGGGTTCACCTTGCCGGGCATGATCGAAGAGCCCGGCTGGGTGGCCGGAAGTTGCAGCTCGCCCAGACCATGGATAGGACCGGAATTCATCCAGCGCAGGTCGTTGCTGATCTTCATCAGCACCACCGCCAACCCTCGCAGGGCCGCAGACAGATTCAGCGGCGCATCCAGTGCGCTCTGGGCCACAAAGGGATGGGGCAAGGGTTTGAAGGCCAAGCCGGTTTCGTCCGCCAGTTGATCCGCAAAAGTACTGGCAAATTCCGGATGGGCATTAATGCCGCTGCCCACCGCCGTCCCCCCCTGGGGAATGGCCAGCAGTTCATCCCGGGCCCGGGCCAACCGACTGCTGGCATCCTGTAATTGCAGCACCCAGGTCTGCAGTTCCTGCTCCACGGTCACCGGCATGGCATCCATCAAGTGGGTACGACCCGTCTTCACCAGTTCGCGCCCTTCCCGGGCCCGCAACCCCAGGCTGGCAATCAAGTGTTCCAGGCCGGGAAGTAACTGTTCGGTGACGGCCAACACGGCGGACACATGAATGGCGGAGGGAATGGTGTCATTACTACTCTGCCCCAGATTCACATCATCATTGGGATGAATTTCGACACCGGCGTCGGCGCACAGATGGGCAATCACCTCGTTCACATTCATGTTGGTGCTGGTGCCGGAACCGGTCTGGAAAATATCCACCGGGAACTGGTCCAGATGGTGGCCGGCCAGCAGATCATTGCAGGCACCGACGATGGCGGCCTGCTTGTCCGCCGGCAGCTGTTCCAGCTTGAGGTTGGCTTCTGCCGCGCAACGCTTGATGCGCACCACCGCCAGAATGAAACGCTCCGGCAACGGGCGACCGCTGATGGGGAAATTATCCACCGCCCGCTGGGTCTGGGCGCCCCAGCGGGCCGCTTTGGGCACCTGCACCTGGCCCAGGGAATCGGTTTCGATACGGGTGTCGGTGTCGTGGCCGTTCATGGTTGCCTCCTGGCAATGCATTTTCTCCATCATGGCACGGTAAAAATATCAGATCATCCATCCCGCCTTCACCACATCATGGCGTTTCGCCATGGACACTACCGCTATGTACCCAGATTCCAATTCCTGCCCGGTCGACCCAACCCTGTTTGCCGACCTGCCCGCCCTCCCCGGCATTTACCGGTTTTTTGGCGAGCAGGATGAGCTGCTCTATGTGGGGAAAAGCATCAACCTGCGGCAACGGGTAAAAAGTCATTTTTCTGCCCGGCATCGGGATAAAAAGGAAGGGCGGCTGTGCTACCTGACCCGCCGTATCGAACATCAGGTTACCGCTGGTGAACTGGGCGCGTTGTTGCTGGAAAACCGGGAAATTAAACAACGCCAGCCGATCTTCAACCGCCGCCAGCGCCGTTATCGTCAGCTACATACCTGGCGGCTGGAAACCGATACCCGCAATTTTCTGGTGCCGACGTTATACCGGCCGCTGGTGGATAACCATGGCTGGCAACAGGACAGCTATGGCCTGTTTCGCAGCCCACGCCAGGCAAAAGCCATGCTCGACAGCAAGGTGCGCGAGGTCGGACTTTGCCCGCGGGTCTGTGGCCTGGAAGGCAGCGGCAAGGGTGCCTGCTTTGCTCACCAGCTGGGTCGATGCCGGGGAGCCTGTTGCGGGAAGGAAACGGTGGAAAGTCATAACCAGCGGTTGCGGACAACCCTGGAAGATCAGCATATTCAGGCCTGGCCCTATACAGGGGTGCTGGTGATCCGTGAGGAGAACGGGCAACAAACGGACTACCATCTGATTGATCAGTGGTGTCATCTCACCACCCTGCAGCGTGAGCCGGAAACGGCGGCGGTGATGCCGGATACGCATGCCAGTTTCGATCTGGACAGTTACCGGATGCTGATCCGGTTTCTGGATCAGGGAATCGAGCATTTTGTGTTGGCGCCAGACAGCTAGGGCGGCGGTACCTTGGCAATGATCTCGCTATGCCAGGTCCCGCCAGGCATGGCGATGCGACCGTACTGCTGATCACCAAACCCCACCTGCCCTACCAGCGGGTTACCACCGCCGCTCTGACCGAAGTCCGCGCTTTGCCCCAGCAACAGTTCGTTTTCGATGGTCAGGCTGGGCAAGCCGTCACTGTTTTGATCGCCGGATTTCAATACCACGTTTCCGTTACGCCAACCGATACTGCCGCTCACATTGGAAAGCCGGAAGGCAGACTTCGGGCTGGAAACTTCCGCCAGTGACAGGTAGGCATTACCATCCAGATTCATATAGCCATCGAAACCCAGTGTTGCCAGGCCATCGGCCGTGGCGGGATAAAGCACAAAACGAAACTGGTCGGCGGACAGATTGAAATCCCACAGCGCCACATTGGCAGTGGGCCCGCCCAGATCACTGAGGCTGCCGGCCCCCAGCAGACCCCGTACCTGATAGCGGGACAGGGTATCGGTCCGCAGCATGATCCCTGACGCCATATCCGGAAATGCAGGATCGGTTTCGCCTAGCGTCAGATACAGGTCCCTGGCTTTCCAGAGCAGATCATTATTCAGCAGGCCCACCGCAACCTGGCTGGCGGTGTTGGCGAACAAAAAATGGGAATGGGTTTGCCAGTTATCCGCTGCCGTCGCGCGCACCAGAGGATCGTCATTATTAGCGGCATTCCAGAATCCCGGCGACTGCACCATGACGGTGGCGTCGGCCCGCAGCCCCACGTTGCCGGTGGGCCCTTGCGGGTAAGCCAGAATATCCGCATCCAGCTTGCCCAGGGTGAGAACGATGCCCCAGTTATAGTTCCCCGACCAGCCGGTGGTGGGATTGGTGACAGTCAACTGTTCACTGTAGGCATGCAGATGGCCGTTGCGCAGCAGGACAGCAAAGGCTGATTCACCGGCAGCGACCCGGGTGGGATGAAATACCCCGCCTGCACCAGTACACAATCCACTATCCGGTTGCCCGCCGACAACGCCACCACCAAAACACAGGCCTGCCGGGCCGGTATTGTTCTGCACCACATCAAGAATGGTATCCAGTGCGAACATGGGGCCAGTGCCATTGCCGAGACGTCGCCAGTTGACCAGCTCCATGCGGGTACGGTCACCGTCCGCATGGCCCAGTCGAAGCTGGAAATCCGTGTCGTAATCCCACTGTGTCTGAATCGTCAGCCCCTCAGAGCGGGGCGTATTGATCCCGGCGTAATCCCACAGGCCATTGGGGGAAGTCCCGATATAGCCGTAACCGAGCCCACCGGCAGACACCCGCACCCGGGCATCTTTCAGGCCTCCGAGCCAGGCACCGTGCAGTAGCGGCTGACGCCCAGCGCGATCAAAATTTACCGGCGACGCCTTGTACATCAGGTCGAATTGCAGGGCCGTATAGGTATGATCCGCTTCCAGCAACAAGCCGTTGTTGTCGATTCCGATGATGCCGCTGGCAGGAGCATGACCTCCAGCCGGCCCGTTGGTAAACCGGTTCTGCATGATCAGGTTGCCAACACTCAGCTCCGCACTGCCCGCCCCCCCCTGGCGGTAGATCCAGTCGCCGGTCATGGAAAAATCCAGGTTGGCATTCTGTCCGTTACTGTTGAACAGGCCCTGGTTGACCAGCATCAGGTTGCCTTGTGAATACAATCCAATCTGGCCCAGGGAGTGAAATGCATAAGCGGGATTGCTGGCGGTTTCCAGTGTCATCCCGTCCAGCGTGAACAAGGACGGCTGCCAGCCATACTGCAGCGCCAGAAAAGGGAGCGCGCCATCACTTCCCACATCCAGTTGCAGTTGAGCGCTCAACGGGTTGCCATCGCCCTGCAGGCTGAGGCCATTGAGCCGGGTACAGGCGTGTTGATCGGCTACGCCTCCACTGCAGGCTCCCGGGGGCGCATTGCCACTGTCTGTGATCCAGTTCAGTTGCTGCGCCTGAATACCACTGCTGTTTTCCAGATTGACGGTCAGCCCATCCTGGCCACGGATATCGGCCAGGCCACTGTCATCCAGTGGCGTCATGGCGGGAGCGATGGCTGCAAACGGTAACAGGGCCAGGATAAGCAAACCCCGCATATCAGAAACCATACAGAAACGCCCTCCCGTCAAAACGCATCTGCATGTCACCATTAGGGCTGGCCGAATCACTCATGCGAAATGCCAGTGCACTACCGGGATTGTTATCGAGCATAAAACCGGGCGTGCCAGCGTCATCCCCTTCCACAGCCATGCGCCCGATGTTCAGAAAGGTATGCAGGTCTTGATATTCACCCGGCCCCTTGGCAAAGGGATAATCAAGCTGAATCGCAGGCAAGCCATCCGGATTACAGGGGGAAAGCAGGCAATTGCCGTCAGCATCCTGAAAGCGGCTCAGGTCCCGGTAACTGGAACCGGTATGACTGAGAAAGGCGCCTTCCAGGCGAACATCTTCAATGGCAAGGCTGCCGTAAAAATCCTTCAGTACCAGCCAGTTCCCTTCCCGCGCCACAAATTCCAATCCCAACCGGCAGGGATCTGGAGTACCGCCGCAGGCCGTATCCGGCAAGTTGTCTTCGCCCACATTGTTGCGCAGCCGCAGGGTCAGCTGTATAGCATCGCCACCACTGATGGATTGCAGTTCATTCTCATCCATAGGTGTCATGGAGTCCGCTTTTCCATTAACTGGATGACCAAACGCGAACAGCACAAACAACGTCAGAATCCAGGAAACGATGTATCTTGATGACGTCTCGTAGTCGGACATACCCCTTCCTCCTTCAGCAGAACATCGTGCTGCCGTAGCAGTTTTGTTTAGGTGCCAGATCAAATTCCGGATGCTCCAACAGCAAGCCCGGTGCCCCCAGCAATGCAATGGCCTCGTCAATACCGCGGTTCCCCAAATCAGCATTGGGGTTATACACATCCAGCAGTTTTACGGACGGTGCATTGAGCCACCATCCGGTATTGGCTGGCACCGCATAGCCACTGGAACAACGTGGGGTAGCATTGCCTGTGGCACATATATCAAAGGCGCCCGATGGCAACTCTTCTGTGGGCGTCATCTTGCTGTAGCGGGGGTAAGCAATTGGTTCTCTCTGAAAGGAGAGAAAGAAGTCGGAGGTGTCTTCAAATGTCAGCTTGTGTACGTTACGAAGGTCGGTGTTAAGGCTGGCAAAAACCGTATCCATTACAGCTTGGGCCGCACAGGCAAGAGGATTAAAAAAGCCACAACTACCGCCCAGAAACTCCAGGTTATTTGTCTTCAATTCCGCCGCTTGTAAGCCAAGCGTCTGCATCCTGGTGCCAGCCAGATCCACAAACAGAGCATCATTGAGGTTATTACCACAATCATCATGGCCAATACTGGTTCTGCCCGTGCACCCGGTCGCTCTTATTGTGAAAATACTCAGCAATCTGGCTTCGATGTCCATGGTCAGTGAAAGCTCTGAACCCAAAAAACCACTGACGCTGTTTATGCCTGAATGACAGCCTACAACACCCGCACCAGTAACAGATCCTGTATTACATGTTGTTGCAAAAGCAGTATTTTCCTGATTAACCGCATTATTTGAATAATAACGACGCCCTGCGCTGATGGCCCCGTCTGCAGACTGGGCACCAATTTTTATGCCAGCAATCTCCCGCAGTGTGGTTGAGTTATCGTTTTTGACTGCAAACTCGATATAGGGTCTATCCAGTTTGAATGGACTTCCTGGATCTCCAATATCAGTACCGTTTCTTCCCATCAGGCTAAGGTAATCAATATCAATATCGCACCCTGCGTGACCTGAAAGATGATCATTGATACCACCACAGCCCAGCTGTAATTTTGAAACATTAAGGTTAAGCTGAAGCTCACCATCCAGGCCGATTCGGTAAAACTCAAAAGGCGATGAGTATGCATTCGGATTAGCCAATGTGGTGCCGGATATTTTGTCGGAAACAATCAGTCCCTGTCCCGTCACAGATCGCATCTGATCTTCATTGAGCGGCCGCATCCCGCCCCCGTTGTAGGCAACAGAGAATGATGTCCAGAATAAAAAAACGGCTCCAGCAATCCATGATTTTTTTCTTTTATTTATCATTACTGTTCCCTAGTTTCCCGCACCATAGCTGGTAAATTTCATGTAATTCACCTGCAAACCCTCGGCCCTGGCATCTCCCAGGTTTGCTGCACCGGTGCGGATCACAGGAAGCGTATTGGTTCCCGGCACCCCCAACAGTGTGGATGGGTTGGTTTTGTTAACGGTGGTGTAATCGGTCCCCGAATTAATGCTATAACTGCCGCCATAGCCACACTGGTAGTCGCTGCCATTACTGGCCGTACAGTTAACCGCCTGGCGGTAATAACGATCGGCAACACCACCGGTTCCTCCGCGCGGAGCATAGTCACCACAATTACTTCCTCCCGGACAGGAGTAGTCATCCTGACCGGGACGCACATCCACCGCCGTAATCATGTAAGCGAACGCATCAAAGTCATCGCAGCCTTCACACTTGCGAAAGAAAATGCCGTCATCGGTATCGTCATAGGCATTGCGGTTTGGCGAAGGAGTGGTGGATACCGCCGGGCAACCCACCCCCCGACAGGGATACCAGTCTCCCCAGCGGGAATAGCCATGGGTGACAAAATAGGAATCATCCACTGTATGGGTGGGAGTCGCTCCCGGGGTATTGGTCAGCAATGCTGCCCGAGCGGTGATGTAACCGGCATCCGGGCTATCCGGTACCACCAGAGAATAGAAATGATCATGAACCGCTGTATGAGTGGGAACATCCGGAAGACGGGGAATTTCCAGAATGAAATTGCCATCCTGGGCTGGCACCGTGTCCAACGTGAGAGCCTGGTAATAAAGCTGCCCTAACGGCACATAGGCATCCACATTCTTGAAATGCAGACCTTCCAGGGCATCAAATCTTACCGGCTGGCCCACCACGTCACTGGCGCTGCCACCCTGTTGCGCTGCTGAGAAACGAAAGTCCCCCTGCAGGCTACTGTGGTAGAGAATGGCAAAAGTTTCGTTACCGGGCTGGGTGAACTGGAAAAGACGAAAAGCAGAATTGGCGGCATTCCCCCGAATGATGGTCTGGGTTTTCAACAGATCCCCGGTGCCCACAGCCAGGTTATCGTTATTACCTGTGCGCCCAACCTCCAGTTCCCCCCAGAAAGAAAAGGTGTAATCCGGCTGCGCACTGGGCGCCAGATATTCGTAGATGGTCTTGTCCGGGTTATTGGGATCATTGTTGAGAATGCTGCCGTCGTAGCCGACACCACGGGGCGAAAACGCACGTAGCAGGTAAGGGTTGTCGTGGGGAGCAAAGTCACTGATGAGTCCGCCCCGGGGACAGCCCAGGCTGGAAGCATCACAGGAAGTACCGAAATTACCGCCGCTTTCATCCCAATGAAAACCGCCGGCACCGGCGCCGGAAATATTCACGCCATACCAGCGCAGATCCCCCCGCTGCAGCGTGGTATTGCCCACCGGATCCGAACCCACCTGCTCGAAATAACTGGTGGGTTTGACCAACCAGCGGAAATCCTCGAAGCCAATAGCCAACCCAGTGCCGGTCACCTGTGACAGGCTTTCTTCATCCAGGGA
>NZ_JABURH010000167.1 GCF_014762765.1 Alcanivorax sp. | reverse complement strand
CGTCGCCATGGCCGAGCACCAGACGCAGGTAGAGGGCGGCCAGGGTAAAGGTCTTGCCGGTGCCGGCACTGGCTTCGATCAGCCGGGTACCGTGCAGCGGGAAGGTAATCGGGAGCGGACGTTCAATGTTCATGCGTCATCTCCCGGTTCACGCCATTGGGCGTGCTGGTAGAGCGGGGCATAGAGTTGCTCGGTCCAGTAGTCGAAAGCGCGCTCGTCGCCGTGGCGGACAGCCAGCATGTCATCGAAGTCCGCCCAGGCGCGGGAGAGGGCCGGTTCCTTGTCCTGTTCGCCGGTGTGCATGAAACCGGATTCGAACACCTTGCGGGCCTCGTTGTCGCCGTTGTCTTTTTCTTCCCCTTTCAGCCAGGCGAAGGCGGTGGCACAGGCGATGGGCAGCGGCTCGCACAGGGCCTGTTGCCAGGCATGGCCCAGTTGATCCAGGCAGTGCTGGGCGTCGCTGCGGTTCAGGTGGGGCAGGGTAATGCGGCCATCCTGTCCCTGGATGTGGGTGGTTAACGGGAACCCGGCGGCGCAGGCGGCCAGGTGCAGGGTCCAGTCCCGGGTGAGTTTGTCGAAGCGCTCTTTCAGCTTGCCGGTGTGCAGGACCAGACGCTGGCTATTCGCTGCGGAGCCGCGCAAATCCGTGAGCCAGTCTTCGATCTGCAGGGGCCCGGCGTTGAGACGGATTTCCTGTTGCGGTTGCGGTGCGCCGCACTCGGCCAGCAGGGCAAAGTAATGTTCCAGTGGCTGCGACAGGGGCATCAGCAGGCTGTCGCGGCTGCCTTCGTCAAAGGGCGCCAGGGGCAGATCGCCACTGCCGGCCAGGCGATCCAGGGTGTGGGCCATGGCGTCGCCGGCATGCTCCGGACCGGCACGCAGGGCCTCGCTGAGCAACTGGTCCTGGAGCTGGAAACGTTGCAGGCCGTCGAAGGCAAAGGGTTCGCTGTCATCCAGTACCTGGCGTTGCTGTTTCAGCCGGGCCTTCAGGCGCTGTTCGAAAAAATGCGCCACCGGCTGTTTGAGAAAACGGCCCAGGGCGGCGCAGGTAATCGGCTCGTCGCTGTCCAGTGGCGGCAAGGGCTGATCATTGCTGACAGCAGGTGCCTGGCCATCGTGGAGGGCGCGCCATTCGTTGGCATAAGTGTGCAGTGAATCGTTGGCCGCATCCTGGTCACTGTGGAAAAAATAGCGGGCACTGAACGGTTGCAGCGGGTGCGCCACGGTGAGGGCATCCACCGGTTCGCCTTGGTCGGTCTGCCAGCGCTGGTTAATGTGGTCGCGCAGTTGCGCCACCAGCACCGAGGGCGGCCGTTCGCTGTTGTCGCGCACGTTGCGGCCGGTCCAGCTGATGTAGAGGCTGTCCCGGGCGCTGAGCAGGGCTTCCAGAAACAGGTAGCGGTCGTCATCCCGGCGGGATCGGTCGCCGGGCCGATAGTTACCCCATTGCCGCATCAGATCGAAATCCATGGGCTGCTGCTGACGGGGGTAGTCGCCGTCCTTCATGCCGAGCAGGCAGACATGGCGGAAGGGGATGGCGCGCATGGGCATCAGGGTGCAGACGTTGATGCGCCCGGCCATGAACCGTTGCGACAGGCTTTCCGCGTTGAGGGCATCGAGCAGCGGGCGGCGGGCCACGGTGAGTGGCAGGATGCTATCGAAGTCCGCTTCGGCGCAGGCCGCCAGCCAGTCGTTGAGGGCGTCGCGCAGCCCCGCATCCAGGGTCTGGTCGGTTTCGTCCACCGGGGCGAACAGGTCATCCAGTAACCGGGTGAAGCGTTGTTGCCACTCCCTGGCGCTGGCGTCCTGACGGGATTGTTGCCAGTGGTGTTCCAGGGTATCGAGCAGGCGCGAAAGGCGCCCGGCCAGCTCCGCGCCCAGCCCGGCCACTTCGTCCAGGGGCTCGATGCCCATCCAGGCCGGGCCGTCGCCGAGCAGGTAGCCGGCCAGCATCCGTTTCAGGCCGAAGGCCCAGCTGTTCTGTTCGAAGCCGGGCACGTCCAGGGTCTTGCGCTGCTGGCTGTTCAGGCCCCAGCGAATGCGCGCCTGGTCGATCCAGCGGGCCAGTTGCGGCAGGTCGCCTTCGTCGATGCCGAAACGTTCGCGCACGGCGGGCACATCCAGCAGGTCGAGAATGTCGGTGGCGGTGAAGCGCCACTGGGGCAGGTGCAGCAGGGATTCCACCGCCTGGGCCAGGGGGGACGCGGCCCCGGCACTGCGGTCGCTGAGGGTGTAGGGCAGATAGCGGGGATCGTCCCGGTCCAGTCGGCCGAACACCGCATCAATGTGCGGCGCATAGGCTTCGATGTCCGGCACCATCACGATCACGTCCCGGGGCTGCAGGCTCGGGTCGTTGCTGAACCGGTCCAGTAATTCATCCTGCAGAATTTCCACTTCCCGCTGGGGGCTGTGGCCGATGCGGAAACTGAGCGAGCCATCGATCGCCAGAGAGGGGCGCTGGTCCGGCGCCGGCAAGGGTTCCAGATCGAGAATGTCCTGCTGCAACTGTTGCAACAAGGTTTGCGGTTCGTGGTGTTCAAACAGATCGATCTGATTCTGGAAGGCGCTGCGATAACTGTCCGGGTCGTCGTGGTCGTAGAGCAGGCCGATAAAGTCCCGGCCCTGTTTGCCCCAGGCGGCCAGCAGCGGATTGACGCGATTTTCCGGCAGGGCGGTCAGGTGGCGTTTGCGGTTGTCCAGTTGGCGGCGCAGCAGTTGTTTGTCTTCGACAATATCCGCCCAGTAATGCTGGCAGGGGTTTTGTACCAGCATCAGGATCTGGCAGTGCTGACTCAGCGCCGCCAACGCTTCCAGGGCCTGTTGCGGCAGGGCGCTGATGCCGAAGATGATCAGGCGGCGGGGCAGGCCCGGCGGTGGCGTGCCCTGTTGCTGTTGTTGAGTGAGTGCCGCGATAAAATCCCGATGGATAGCACTGCGGCTAAGCCCCTGTTTGCTGTCATCCATGTCCGCCAGCAGGGCGCGCCACAGATGCGCCTGCCACAGCTGGCTGCTGGGAAACTCATCAAAAGCGTCGCGATCCTGGGCCTTGCGCAGACGGTCGTTGCCGTTTTCCCAGTCCGCCAGCCAGTCCGCCCGATAGACCTGATAGGCATCGAACAGATCCGCCAGCCGCTCGGCCAGCTGATGGCGTTTGCGACCGTCCACATCGTCGGCGAGAAAATGCCGCAATGGGCCGAAATGGTCGTTATTGAGAAGCGTCGGCAATAACCGGTACAGACGCCATAGCAGCCGGGATTTATCGAAGGGCGAGGTGCGCGGCACCTGGTCTTCGCCAAGGACGGTGCGATAGGCACTCCATAAAAAGCGGGCGGGCATCTGAAACTGAAAACCGGCGCTGATTCCCAGGGCATCCGCCAGTTGCAGTTTCAGCCACTGGGCCATGCCGTTGGACTGCACCAGGAAGGTTTCCGTTTCCAGTGGTGACAGCGGCTCACGCTGCAGCCAGTCGGCCACCAGCTCGGTGAGGGTTTCCAGACGGTTGCCGTGCAGCACCATCAGCCCGTTTTGCATGGACATTCCTTGCGCGAAATTGCGTTTGTGCGAAAGGGTCTAGCCTAAGGGAGAAGCGCTTGCCGTGCTACAACAGCTAGCCACATGTGGGGCAAAGGAGGGGATGCCAAAGGAGGGAGGTAGCCAGATTTTGTTGTGGGGAAATAATTGGGTGGCAGGGGCGAGTAACGAGTTTCGAGTCTCGAAAAGCAAAAACCATTCTTCGGTTGATGGTTTTGACTTTCGCAACTCGCTCCTCGTCACCCGCTACTGAATCCCTACAGCACGCTCATCCACCAGTTTAGTCGTTCACGCTTTTGCGGTTGCGGTGTTTCCTGTCTTTCTTGCGCTGGCGGGGTATCGGCTTCACTGGCCTGGCTGGGCTTGATGCCGAAAGTGGGATAGAGCGACGCTACCAGCAGCACCGCCATGGCCTGATTAAAGGCGCGCAGGCGCCGGCCCCGGTGCAGCCAGTTTTTCAGCACCGCGCCAAACAGGTTCCAGCTGCTGATCAGCGGTAATCCGACGATCAGGAAGGTGCCGGCCACAATGGCCACGCTCAAGGTGAAGTCCTGCGGTTGGGTAAAGGTGGCTACCCCGGTGAGAATCATCATCCAGGCTTTGGGATTGACCCACTGGAACAGGGCGGCCTGCATGAAGGTGAGCGGTTTGGCGTTGTAGCCATCACTTTTCAGGTCGCGGGTGCGCACTAGCTGCCAGGCCAGATACAGCAGGTACAAGGCGCCGCCCACACGCAGTGCGGTAACGGCCTGCGGGAAGCGGGTCAGTAGCTGGCCGAGTCCCAGCGCCACGCACACCAGTATTACCTGACAGCCGATGGCAATGCCCAGAATGTGCGGCAAGGAACGGCGGAAGCCGGCGTTGGCACCGGATGCCATAAGCATCAGGTTGTTGGGGCCGGGGGTGCCGGTCATGACGGCGACAAAGCCGATCAATGCCACAAACTGCTCGGTCAACATGACGGTAATCCTGTTTTCTCAAATGGAGTTGGGAGGGGATTTCCCCTGGGAAGATATGGGGCAATGGCGCTCCAGGCCCTGGCGACGTACTCGTCTTTTTCTCCAACCGGAGCCACATAGTGCAAGGCACTTTTTGCTGCGGCTTCCCCTTCGGCGCGGGCGATAATCCAGGCGGCCAGATAGGGGGATGCGAGGCAGCCCCCCGCGGTGGCGATGTTGCCGGTTGCATGGAAGGGCTGCTCCATAACTGTTACCCCTGCGTCCTGTACCCACGGTTTGCTGGTGAGGTCGGTACAGGCAGGGATATCAACGAGCAGCCCCAGCCGCGCAAGAACAAGCGCGCCCGAGCATTGGGCGGCGATCAGCTGGCGTGCCGGGTCTAGCCGTAGCCTTGCCATGATGGCGCTGTCGTTGATGATCTCCCGGGTTTTGATTCCACTGCCGACGATGACTGCGTCGGCAGTGGGGACTGTATCCAGGGTGGACTGGCTATGCACCGTGACGCCGTTCATGGAGCAGACCTGGGGTTCGGGGCTACAGAGCGTGACGTGCCAATCCGGTTTGTGGATGCGATTCAGCACGCCGAGTGCGATAAGCGAGTCCAGTTCGTTGAAACCCTGGAAGGTGAGTATCGCGATGTGCATAGCAATCCTCGTTTTCGTTAATGGGTATGTAGATGGCCTCGGAGCGTCTGTAGGTAGATTAGGTGGACAGGCTCTTGCAATACAGATATAAGAAAATAATATTGAAGCGGTACAGATTGTAAGAATAGTAATCTGTACTGGTTGTTATGCGAAAAACTGTATCGGATGTTGAGCTCATGACGTTGTATCAAAGCCTGGCTGATCGCCTGCAGGTCCTGATCCGGGATCAGGTGTACCCGGTGGGCAGTCGTCTGCCCGGGGTGCGGGTGCTGGCTGAACAGCAACAGGTCAGTGTGTCCACGGCGGTGAATGCCTGTCGGGAGCTGGAGCAGCGTGGTGTGCTGGAAGCCCGTCCGCGATCCGGTTACTACGTGCGCCAGCCGCCGGTGGTGCGCGAGGCTCCACGAGTGACCACGGCAAGTCGGCGGCCCCGCCGGATTACCGGTCAGGAGCGGGTGCTGCAGATACTGCAAAGTGTGAATAACCCGTCGGTGGTGAACCTGGGGGCGGCGGTGCCGGCGCCGGAATATATGCCGGTGGCGACCATGGAAAGGATGTTTCACAGCGTACTGCGTGAGGAGCGTCGGCGCTGCGTGGGGTACGCCTTTCCGCCTGGCGCTCCGGAACTGTGTACCCAGATTGCCCGGCGGCTGGCGGGGTTGCAGTGCGAGGTCAGCCCGGAAGATGTGCTGATTACCAATAGCTGCCAGGAATCCGTGGCCATTGCGCTCAAGCTGACGACCAAACCCGGCGACACAGTGGCGATTGAGTCGCCCACCTATTATGGCCTGTTACAGGTGATCGACTCGCTGGGCCTGAAGGCATTGGAAATCCCCACCGATCCGGAGGCGGGAATTTCCCTGGAGGCGCTGACCCTGGCGCTGGATCGCTGGAACGTATCGGCCTGTGTGGTGGTGTCTAATTTTTCCAATCCGCTTGGGGTGAGGCTCTCCGACGCACGCAAACAGGCCCTGTTGGCGCTGTTGTCGAAGCATAAGGTGCCGCTGGTGGAAGATGATATCTACGGGGATCTGCCGCTGAGCGGACCCCGGCCCCGCCCGGTGAAGAGCTGGGACAAGAATGGTTTGGTGTATTACTGTTCATCTTCGTCAAAAACCCTGTCTGCAGGCCTGCGGGTAGGGTGGCTGGTGACGCCGGAGCGTCATCGGGAAAAGGCCCAGCATCTGCAATTCATCAATACGGTATCGGTGGCCACACCCTCACAGCTGGTGCTGGCACGTTATCTGGAACGCGGTCATTACGACAGGTTTTTGCGCCAGTTGTGCGGTGAGCACGCCCGGGGTGTGGCAAGAATGACCGAGCGGGTGACGCAATTGTTTCCACAACAGACCCGGGTGAGCCGGCCTGCGGGTGGGTTTGTGTTGTGGGTGGAGTTGCCGGGGGAAGTGGATACCACCGAGCTGATGGAAAAGGCACTGGAAGCCGGGGTGAGTTTTGCGCCCGGTTCGCTGTTTTCCGCCTCCGGAAAATTTGCCAATTGTCTGCGGCTGAACTGCGCCGTGAAGTGGGACAACCGGGTGGAACAGGCGCTGGTGACCTTGTCGCGGTTGCTTTAATCGCGTGTTAGACAGGTCAGGAGCCACGAGGGGCATGGCTCCTGTGGGGGTTACATCATCACCGAGCCAAGCACTTCGCGTTTGTCGTCCTGCACTTTGATGACCTGGTCGCCTTGCTTGATCAGTGTGTAGCTTTCCTCAGCGGCCACTACGGTGATGGAGCCGTCTGCATGGTAGGTCAGTTCGGCTTGATTGCCCAGCCCGTCGGTTACGGTCTCGGTGGTGCCGGCGACCTTGGCGCCTTCCTTGCTGATCGGGTTGGTGCCGGTCCAGAACTCGATGGAGTTGAAAATGATGATGTCGCCCAGCAGAGACAGGCCGTAAACCGGTACCCACCAGAACACAAAGGAAATGCCCTGGTTGACGAATTTATTGTTGGTGGCGGTGGCATTCCAGTCCTGCACGGTATCGAACAGGGCGTTCTGGCCAAGACAGCCGGTCAGCAGGGCGGCGGCAGATGCGCTGGCGAAGATTTTTTTCATCGGACTCTCCTTGAGTTGAGTGAATTCATTATTGCTGTCATTCAGCCGTAAAGAAAAGGGGGAGCAGTTGACAGTTGATAGTGGACAGTTGACAGCGGCGCGATAAGGGGTCGGTTACACCTAAACGCAAGAGGCCGCGCCCAAACTACGGACGCGGCCTCTTTGCTTTCAGATCAGTCCCGCGCTCTCACGCGCAGCTGTCAATTATCAATTGTCCACTGTCAACTGATCGTTACTCGCTCTCCATCTCTGCCAGCTCGTCTTCGAAGAAGAATTTCTCTTCGCCGAAGGCCGGTTCCAGATGATTGAGCCAGGTGGCGTCCTCGTTGTACTTGGCGAAGAAGGGACGCTGTACCCAATCGTGGTTACGACCCTGGATGAAGCGCAGGGCGAACACTTTCTCGCCGTTGATTTCGGTAACGCCCTGGATTTCCACCTTGCCCGGGTGGCTGGACATGCTCGGGCCACGGGCGG